>JAXDMB010000257.1:0-15737 GCA_034666325.1 Vulcanimicrobiota bacterium | reverse complement strand
CGCGCGCTGCTGCTCAAGGCGCGCGCGTCGCTCTCGCCCGCCGCGACGTTCACCGCGACGGGATACAGCGAAGCGGACACCAACCGCTTCGACCGCAACGGCTTCGGCTTCACCACCGCGGAGCTGCGGCTCAACGGCGCGCACGATTCCGTTTTGGCGCGCTGGTGGCACGCGAGCTCGATTCGCGACGGCGCCGCCGCGGGCGACCCGCTCGTGTTCCACACGGAAGACGCGCTAACCGGCGCGTCGCTGGAACTGGATCACACGCGCGGCGATGATCTCTTCTCGGCAGGCGTCACGGAAACGTACGGGCTCGGCAGCGCGAACGGCGGGATCTTCGTGGGAGCGGGCGCCCACGAACGCATCCAGACGGCGTTCGCGCGCGCTATCGTGCACCCGGCGCGGCGCGTCGAGACGCAGTTCGCGCTGTACGACTTCGGCGCGGACGTCGTGGCGAACGGACGCCGGCTCACCGAAAGCGGGCTGCTGGCCCGCGTCGGCGCGGCTTATCGCGCGTCCGACCGGACGACGCTGCGCGCATCGGTCGGGGAAGGCTTCACGCCGCCGTCGCTCGTCGCGTTCGCGGGCTTGCGAGGCGCCATCGGCCCCACCGGCTCGGGAACCGTCGACCTCGGCATCGAGCAGCGCGTGATCGACAACCGCACGACGCTTTCGGCCGACGTCTTCGCGACGCGCGAGGTGAACCGCCTGATCGAATCGCGTCGCGGAGGCTGGGTCGACGCCGGCACGGTCGCCCGGCGCGGCGCGGAACTGTCGCTCGCGCGCCGCCCAGCGGTCGGCCTCGGCTTCTTGCTGCAGGCGTGGACCGCGACGGAAACACCCGCGCTCCTCGCGACGGTCGGCGACGTCGCGTCGGGCGCGACGCACGGCTACACCGAGATCTCGTACCACGGTGCGCAAGGGTCACGCGTCTCGCTCGGCGCGACGTATTGGGGCGCGGACCCGTCGCTCGCACAGCCCGCCACCGTGCTGCTCAACACGAACGTCGAGATCCAAGTCGGCGCACGCGGCAAAATCCAGTTCTCGATCGAGAACCTCAACGACGCCGCGCGCGCCGTGATTGCGCCGGCGCACCCGTTTCTGAGCGCGCCGAGCGCGTTCGCACCCGGGCCGCGAACGGTGCGCCTGCTGCTGCGCCGCTCGTTCGGCCGAACGGGCACGGACGGCTGACGCAGCGCGCTCAGAGCGTCTCTTTGCCGATGCCGCCGTGGAGCTGCTCGTCGATCTCGGCTTGACAACCTTTGTGGCCGCAGCCGCAGGTGATAATTGCCGGATCGCGGCCGTCGGGTGAGTCGCAGTAGCCGCTGCACACCGCTTGCGCGAGCGGCACCGTGCACAGGCACGCGAGGTTGTCGCAGCGTTTGGAGTCGTCGTTCGCAGACATTGAAACGTTCTTTCGTTACGGCTTGGCGAGCTCGGATTCGATGGCGCCGGCGAGCGCGGGATCATCAGGCGCCACGGTGGGCGCAAGGCGCGCGACCACGTCACCGTTGCGGCCGACGACGAACTTCTCGAAGTTCCACCGGATATCGTTGGCTGCGCCATCGCCGATCGGCTGCGCCTCGGTGAGCGCGGCGAAGAGCGGGTGCTGGTTCGTTCCCTTCACCACGACCTTCTCGAACATCGGAAACTGCACGCCGAACTTCGTCTCGCAGAACTGCGCGATCTCCGCGTTCGCGCCGGGCTCCTGCGCGCCGAACTCGTTCGCCGGAAAACCGAGCACCACGAAGCCTTGGTCGCGATAGCGCTCGTACAGCGCCTCGAGCCCCGCATACTGCGGCGTGAGCCCGCACTGCGACGCGACGTTCACGATGAGCTTGACCTTGCCGTCGTACGTGGAGAGGCTCGTGGAGCTTCCGTCGATGCGGGTGAGCGGGATGTCCTGAAGTGCTGGTGCCATGCCGAGCCGTGTTTCGCTACCGGTGCAGCGTCCCCCACGCGAACGGCCAGGGAAACCACGCGCGTCGGGCGCAGGATGCCCGATGACGCCTTTGGACCTCACCGAACGGCCGCCGCGCTCGTGCCGCGCCGAACTGGACGGGATCCCCTACCTGCCGCGCGCGATCGACAAGACGCGCGCGGAGCTGCCGGGCGGCAACCTCGGCCGGTATCTGATCCTCCACCCCGGAATCGTGACGGTGAGCGGGCTCTTCTATCGGCGCATGGGCATCACGCACGACGAGTTCGCGACCGTGGTGCGCGAGTCGCAAACGGAAGACGACGTCGCCGCATGGCTGCGCCCGCGCATCGACGACGAAAAGCTCGCAAAGTGGCATCGCCAATTGCTGGAGATGCGCGTGTGCGACATCCCGAGCCCCGCGAAGGAAGCGGTGCTGAACAACCACCCGATCGCAAAGACGATGCCGGAAACGACGTATTTGGTCGACGTGTTCGACGCGGACGACGCGGAGCTGTTCGCGAAGAGCTAGGAGCTCAGCTTCTTCTTCGCGGTGCACGCTCTGGAGGCACTGCGCGCTCGGCGCGCAAGCCACGACCGCTGAAAGGCTCGCGTTTTCACGCGCGCGACTGCCGCGTCATGAGCAGAGCCAGTCAGTTCTCCAATCGCGACCGCCGTTCGCGCGGCGCGCCAGCCGTGGCCTAACGCGTCCCATGTTGTGAGCGCGGTACGGCGTCTGGCCACGGCTTCTTGTATGAAGCCCTCAGCAGCGAGCACTGCCGCTTCCGCATCTTCCTCCATTGCGGTCTGGCGACGGTCGCTGGAGGCGAGTAGCATCAGGTTTGGAGGAAGCGATCGCCCGCGGTCGTAGCGCCCAAACCAATGTCGCGCGAGCGCGGCGTCATCGCGCGCGTACGCCTCCGCCAGTTCAAGGAGGACCTTGGCGTCCTCGCCGACCACCGCTTCCCATGCTACGGTTCGTGCGAGCTCACCCGCTCGAATCATCTCCTCTTGCGCGATGATCGTCTGGCGCGTCTCCGATGCCAGGTAGGCACGGTCCAGCATTGAGGAAATGCGCGACGGCGCCGTAGGCGCGAGGTCGATACAGTCGCGAAACCGCGCAAACGCGCCTACGTGATCGCCCTGGAGCGCGGCCGTCCAACCGAGCACGCGGTGCGCGACGTACCGCGCCGACATGATCTCGTCCGTCCACGAAACCGTACTCACCGCATGTCGGAGGAACTCGGTCTCGTCGTCCAACTGAAGGTCCCACGCCAGCGGGGCTAGATTGCGCAGCAGCGACGCCCCGACCCACATGTCGCGTTCCGCAGCGGGGGGTTGCCGGAGCGTATTCCAGGCGTCAACCAGGAGCGCTGCTTGCGTCGTGTACTGTTCGCGACTTGCAGCAACGAGGCTCTTGAGCTCGAGCACTTGCGCGCGCACGACATCGAACGGCCGTGAAGCTGCCTTCTCCTCGGTCGGGACGATTGCAAGCGTCATCGCGATGATACCGGCGGCGCGGTCGAGATCGCGCGCCGTCCACGCATCCAGTGCTCGATACAGTCCCAACTCGAGCCGCAAGACGCCTTGGAGCGGCACGGCGCGATGGGCGGCCGAATACGCTTCTTCGGCCTCGCGCAAGCATCCCGCGCGCACGAGCGATGTCGCGAGAAGAACCTGATACTCCGCCGCCTGCGCGCTGTCGGTGACCGGCACGTCCGAAGATCGAAGCGACCGGATCGCGCCCGGTAGATCACCGAGCCGCAGCAGACAGCGCGCTCGTAGCATGCCCGATTCCACCGAGCGGCTACGGCCGATTGCGGCTACGGATTCCGCATTCCGGGCGGCGAGAAACAGCGATATCGCTTGCGCAAACGAGGTCTCTCGGCATAGATATAGCACACGCGACAAATTACAACACCCGCAACAGAAAAAGGACGGACGCATCGCACGTCCGGCCTTCTCCGTACTTTACGCCTCCTTCGAAGTCCTTGTTAGGCCGATGATCCGCCCAACACCCACGAAACGATTACGATCGCTCCTGTAATAGCGAGAAGAGATAGCATGGTACGGTTCCCCTTCGCCCGCAAGGGCATGGTCGAGCCCAGGTGTTCCAGGGCTACGCCCTTCAGTACGCCGCCGACGACAGGACTGCCCTGGCAGGGTGAAGTGAAGCGCCCTACAGTAGAAAAGCGTTCGTGGAGACTTTTGCCGACCGGCTGCGCCGCCTCCGCACGGCGGCCTCCCTCTCCGCCTCCGACTTGGCGTACCGAGTAGGCGTTACGGAAGGGGCGATCCGCCAGCTGGAATCCGGTCGCACGAAATCGGCGAGCTTTACGTTCGGGCTGAAGCTCTCCAAGGAACTCGGTGTCGATCCGTGGGTGCTGGCGACCGGCTTCGGTGAGCGGGAAGAGCCACCGGCCAAAAAAACCGCGAGCGGTTCGCTGAAGGACCGCGTCGCACGGCTCGAAGCGCGCCTTGAACGGGTCGAGCGCGATCTCGTTCCCGAAGTTCGCCGACGGGCAGCACCCCGCTAGTCGCGAACCCATGTCACGGCGGTCCCGCGACGTTCACGGTGACCGGCACGGTGGCAGAAGCTCCGTCGGCACGGCTCGCGATGAGCGACAATTGGACGCTCGTTTGGCCGACAGCAACGGCTCCGAGCGGGAACGGGAACGCAGCTTGCCACTGTCCGGGACCCGTTTGCCCGAGGCCGATACTCTGCGTGCCGATTTGCAATCTCAGCGCGCTCGTGTTCGTTGTCGTAACGGCCGCGACGCGGATGGAGGTTCCGTTTGAGACCACCGTCGGCGACAACGTTGCGTAAAAGATCTGGACCGGGTCCGTCGGTTTCGCGAAATTGCTCTGCGGCGCGGTGCCGAACGAGAACACGTTCGTCTGCGCGAACGCCGCCGGCACGGCGGCGGGACTCGGTGGCGCGACGGGGCCCGGCGATGCGAGTGCGTGCGAGGGTAACGCGGCGCGCGTGTTACTTGTAAAGGTCTGCCCGGGGAGCTGACCGCTTGGTGGCGGAAGTTGCGCGTTCGGCGGCAGGGTTGGAAGCGCCGCCGGCGTGGGAAGCGCGCGCAGCGCGGGTCCGGGCATCGCCGCGCTGCCGGGAACGACGATGTGCGGCGTGACGACAATGATCAGCTCATTGCGTTGGCCTTGCACGTTTTCGTTGCGGAACACGCGGCCGAGTAGCGGGATGTCGCCGAGGAGCGGAAGCTTCGTGGTGGAGCGCGTTTCGTTCTCTTGGATGAGGCCGCCGATCACCAGCGTCTCGTCGTTGCGCAGGTGCACGGTTGTCTGCGTGTCGCGCGTGCTGATTTCCGGGACGCCTCCGTTCGTGCCGATGAGGCTGTTGACGACGGGGTGCAGCGCCACCATGATGCCGCCGTCCGGCGTCACCGACGGAGTAATGTCGAGCGTCACGCCGGTCTGGAAGCTCTGCACCTGCGTCGTCGCGATCGTCCCCGCGTTCCCAGCAGTCGTCGTCAGGATCGAGATCGTGTCACCGGCACGAATCGACGCCGTGCGCCCGGACAACGTGGTGATCCGCGGGTCCGCCAGAACTCGCCCTTTGCCGTTTTGCACGAGCAGATTCAACTGGGCCGTGAACGAGACCGGCGTGCGCGTGAAGGCCTGAAAGCGCCCGAGCTGCGCCGGCATTCCGTCGACGTTCGGTTGCGGACCCATCTCGCTGAAAGTAGTACTCACCGCAGCCGTCCCGAGCTGGAGGCCTAAGTTCTTCGCGACGCTCTCGTCGATCTCGAGCACTTCGGTGTCGAGCACGACGAGCGGAGGCACGATATCCACCTTGTCGATGAACTCGCGCGCGGTGCGCACGCTCTGCGGCGGACCGATCAGCGCGATCTGCCCGGCGGTCGGAAGTTGCGCGACGCGCACGTCGGGCGCGACCACTTGCAGCGCTTGGGTGATCGCCGTCACTGCATCGGGCGCACCTTGCGAGGGTGGCCCAGGCACGTAAGATTTCAGCGTGACCACCTCACTGGAACCCCCGCCTGACGGTCCCACGCTGCCGGCGTACGGCTGCGCGCCGGGCGCGGGATCGAGCTGCGCGATCGCGTCGCCGATCCGCTGCTGCAGCGCGTTCGCCGCGGTGACCGCGATCGCGTTGAGCTTGACGTCGACCGTCAGGTCGAGATCCCGAAAGCTGCGGCGCAACAGATCGCCGACCGACGTGGCGTCGAGCGTGCGAATTCGATAGACCTGCGTGTACCGCTCGCCAAAGCTCGGGAGATCGAGTTGCGCGATGAGCGTCTTGCCGCGAGAGACTACTTCGGGAGGTCCGGACAGTACGATGGTGCCGCCTGCAAGCGAAGCACGCAGCCCGGAAACCTGCGACACGACGGCGCGAGCTACGTCGCGCGGCGACCGCTGCGACACGCGAACAGCCTCGGAGGAGGCGGCCGCCGGCGGCGGTGTCGCGCTGGGCGCGTCCAGTGCGGCGATCGTCGAGCGAATTTGCGCGATGTCGGACGGTCTCGCCGTCGCGATCAATTGCTTGTCCCCAGCGATGCCGAACTTCGCCGCCGGGAACGCGCCATGCAACTGCTGCGCGAGGGAGCTGGCGCGCGCCGTGTGAAGCGTGAATGCTTCAGTTACCGGCAAGGCCGGATTGCGCACGTCAATGCCCTGCAGCACGGCGCGCATTGCCTGGAGATCGGGCGCCGACGCGACGACTACGAGCGCGTTCGCGCCTTCGTCTTCCCGAACCGAAGCCTGGGGGAAGAGCGGCCGCAGCACGGCGGCCGCGCGTTTCGCCGGCATGACCGTGAGCGTGAGAACGGACGGCGCCGTTGCCGTGACGGGACCGCCGCCCGGCGCCCGCGCGGCACCCGCCCCAGCCTCCACGGCATAAACGCCCCGACGTAGGCGATACCTAGCGCCGACCGGTCCGAGAATCGCGTCGAGCGCTTGCGCCAGAGTCGCCCCGTGCAGTTCCACGGTGACGTAGCCGGAGAGCCCTTCACCGACCGAGATGTTCGCGCCGGTGTCACGTGCGACGTGCATGAGCACGGCACGGACCGGCTCGTTTTGCGCGCGTAGCGTTACGCGCGCCGCAGCCGGACGAGGCGCCCGCGGCGACGCCGACACCGCGCCGTTCAGAAACGCCGCCGCTACGGCAACACACGAGAACGACGCCGCCGCGCGTTTGAACGGCTCGAACAACTCCACGGTGCACACCACTTGACCGGACGATGGTAGCCGTAGTAATGTACGGCGTAATCGTTCGTACGATCTTCGCTCTCGGATTCCTGTTCGGGCGCCGCGATCTGCCGGGTGGTTCGACTTTCGGTTCCCCGCGCGTCCTTGGAGTTCTCGACGTGTTTGTTCGTGCGCGCGCCGCTATCGCGGCGCTGTTCTGTGCTTCACTTTTGGCGGAGTCGCCTCTCGTCGCCGCCTCGGGTTTCGGCGGTTCGCATCCATCGAGCGCGGTCGTCGCAGCGTTCGCGGCGGACGCCCCGAAGCGCATCGCCGTCAAAGAACCGGCGCGCGTACGCGCTGCCGCCATCGATGCAAACGCGCTGCGCCCGAAGACGGTGCCCGGCCGCGCATCGTCCGGCGTGCGCGTACAGGCGCCGCCGATGCTTCGCCCGAGCGAGATCGGCCGCGTCGACGCCGAAGCGCAGCGCCGCACTCGGCAAGCGATGCGCGCCCTCCGCAACGCAGCCGGTACACCGACGCCGCTCGTGCGCATTCTCCGACAACCAGCGCAATCGCACACGACGCTGCCGTTCAGCCGCCCGACCACCCAACCCGGCGCACCGCCGGCCCGCAGCCTGTCGGGCACCGGATCGGGTCCCGCGCCGGCGTTCTCCACGATGCCTCCGCTCGAGCTTCCTCCGACGCCGACGCCGAGTCCCGTTCCCACGCCGACGCCCGTTCCCACGCCGACGCCCGTCTCCACGCCCGGTCCGGCAGCGACGCTCGGACCGAGCGGAACGGGCATCAACCGCTGGTGGCGTTATCAAGAGGACGGCGTACCGGGCGGCGGGCACGTGATGGTGAACGTCGGCACCGGAAACCTGCTGCTCCAGGACGACGACATGCTGATCTCTCACAAGGGCATCAGCCTCGCCTTCCGCCGAACGTACAACTCGCAAAGCCGGCACGACGTCAATGCGAGCGACGCACCGGCGTACTGGTGGAAACCGGCCGGCAGCTACGGCAACGGCTGGACGAACACATTCGACGCACACTTGGCACGCACGAACACGCTGTTCGCGGTGTTCGACATCGACGGGACGCGATATGATTTCGCCATATCCGGCACAGCGTTCATGCCCGTGGCGGGCAACCAAACGACGCTATCGTACGACGGCGCTTGCGGATTTCTCTGGACGAAGAAAAGCGGGACCGTATACTACTTCTACCGGCCAAGTCCGACCGCAACGTGCACCCCGCTGGGCGGCGACGCCGGCGCCTATGGCGGCCGCTTGCACCAGATTTTCGGGCGCAACCACAACACCTACATTACGTTCGACTACACCTGGGTCGGCAATGACGCTTCGGCAAGCGGAAAGATCGCATCAATCACTGCACGCACGGATTCCGGGCAGGCGGCCACGCTGTCGTTCGCCGATTTCGGCGGCCACCAACTGCTCCAGCGGCTGACGTTCCCGGACGGGTCGACGTACGTCTCGTACGACTATGACGCCCTCGGCAACTTGACGTCGACTTCGAAGCCCGCTAACAACGCGGCGGGAACGCGCCCGATACACACCTACGGCTACCAGGCGATCGGAAATGGATCCGTCCTGCAATGGGCGGCCAGTCCGCGGTACGACGCTGCGTGCCACTCAACCGGCTGCGGCACCGACGGCGGCGCGCTGTTTTTCGGCTTTGTAGGCCCCAGCCCCGAGCAAGCCACGCTGAGCGCTATCAATCACTTCGCCGTGGTGAATCCGGTCGAGCCGAACACGTCCGATCCGAACAGCCTCTCGAGCGCGCTTCAGCCCGGCTACGCATCCTCCGCGTTCACCTATCTGATGGACTATTACACGACCGGGGTTGCAACACCGACGTTCCGCGACACCGACGGCCACATGACGAATTGGATCATGGACGTGTCGGCCCAGCCACTGCAGACGCAGGAGTGCACCGCAAGCACCAGCAGCGGACAGGTGTGCACCGGAACCTGGCTCACGACGAATGAGAGCTGGGACGCGAACCACAACCGCCTTTCGGACACCGACGCACGCGGAAACGAGTCTGACTACGCATACGACGCGAACGGGAACGCAGTTGCCGTCGCCGCACCGCCGCCCACGCCGGGCGCATTCCGGCCGACGAGCCTGTACTCGTACGATGCGAACAACAACGTGATCGCATATTGCGATCCGATCGCTACGCACGGCATGCAAGCCGATTGGACGTCACCGCCTGTTTCACCGGCCCCAGGGCAGGCCGGACTATGCCCCTCGTCCTCAGCAGCCACCCGGCTTCAGTGGACCACCACCGCCGACGAACCGTTCGGCGAACTCGCATCGACCATCTCGCCCGGAACGCCGTCCGCACCCGGCGGCTATCAGCGGTCGTATACCTACGACGTCGCGCCCCAGGGCGGGCTGGACTATGGCCAACCCACGCGCGTGACGGGCGGACCGATCGCTCAGAACGATCCCACGACGCCGACCCGCCAGCCCCAGCAGTCGTTCTGGTACGACGTGAACGGCAATCTGACTTGCTATGGAACCGGCAACGGCCAGTGGCTTCTGCAGTACGACGGCCTCGGAAGACTGACGAGCGCCGCGGATCCCGACGATTCGGCGAGCGGCACGGGCGTCTGCGGCAAAACGGGCGCGCAAGCCCAATGGAACACGACGAACAGGACGACGTATTTCGCTAGCGGCGACGTCGCATCGAAGCAGACGCCATCACAAGCGGCGAACAGCGTATCGAACCCCGTCGCGTACGACCTCGACGGGAACCCCAATACCGAGACGCACTACCATGGCTGCGTCACCTTGTCCGGTTGCACTCCCGGCGTGACGAAGAAGTTCTACGACGGAACCGACCGGCTCGTGGAAGTGCTCCAACCGTATGACGCCTGGGACATCCAGTCATACTCTTGGGGAACACGATACGTCTACGATTTGAGCCAAGGCGCGACGATGACGTACCGGGCGATGGGCCTCGTCGGGCACGGAAACCTGGTCACGACGCAAGAGTTCCTTTCCGGTACCGTGTGGCAGCCGAGCCTCACCACGACCTATGGGCCTGCGACCGGGACGTGGACCGATGTGCGGGCGTCGGCGTTCGACGCACTGGACCGGCCGGTCGACACGTACGAAGCAGCCTTCGGCGATCAGCCCAAAGAGCATCGCGCGTACGACGCGGCGAGCCAGGCGGGATTGTTGTCGTCCGTGAGGCTCGCGACGAACGAGACCAAGCAGTACACGTACGACGGGATGTCCCGGCAGACGGACGTCACGTATTCCGGCGGCGCGACATCGACTCCGGGAACGCACTTCACATTCGACGCCGCCGGACGCACGATATCGAGCCGCACCGACGTGCTGGGTACCGAATCGATGCAGTACGATGCAGTTGGAGACCTACTGAGCGTCACCGAACCGGCCTCGATCGGCGGCGGTACGATCAGCTATGACTACTACGCGGACGGGAAGCGCGCCGACGTGAACTACGACGCGGCCGGCGTATCGTACCGGCCGCTGCTCCAGTACGGATACCGCAACGACGGCAATCGGGACCGGTTGCGCCTCAACACCGGCGCGGCCTTCCAATGGACGTACACCGCGGCCGGGCGCGAGTTGTCCCAGCAAGATCCGCTGACCGGTACGATGATCCACCCGGACGCGGTATACGATGTGAATGCGAGCGGCAGTCACCAAGCACCATACTATCCCGCCTCGATGAGTTACGATCCGCGCCAGCTGGCGTACGACACCTACGGACGCTTGTCGCATCTCGGGCTTCCCGAAGCGATCGGACCATCGCTATCGTACGACTACTCCGCATCGCAGTACGACCTCGAGGACTCCGCGGTCGGCGAGACCCGTAACCGTTACTCCCGATCACCAACGGGAATAGGATCGAACGTACCGGCGCAAGGTTGTTTTCCCGCCAACGTACGGAACGAAAAGGTCTGAAGCTGGCCCGGTTCCGTGGATAGTTGTTGATTGGACATCAAGCCGCTGCGCTCTTGCGGCGCTCGTATTCGGCAGGCGAGACGTAGCCCAAAGCTGAGTGCCGGCGGTGCGGGTTGTACCAACCGTCGATGAAGTCGAAGACCGCCAGAGCGGCGTCGCGCTGAGTTTGAAAGCGATGGTTCACCAGCAGCTCGCACTCCAACGTCGCGTTGAAGCTCTCGCACATCGCGTTGTCGTAGCAGTCGCCAACGGTGCCCATGGACGGAACGACGCCGGCGGCCTTGCAGCGTTGTCCGAACGCAATCGACGTGTACTGCGATCCGTGATCCGAGTGATGGACAACGCCAGCCGGCTTGCGGCGGAAGATCGCCATGTTGAGCGCATCGAGGACGAGTTCGGCGCGCATGTGATTCGCCATCGCCCAACCAACGACACGGCGACTGAACACGTCGAGTACGACTGCCAAGAACAGGAAGCCCGACCAGGTCGGGATGTAGGTGATATCCGCCACCCATAGCTTGTCAGGAGCGTCTGCGGTGAAGTTGCGGTTCACGAGATCCTCCGCCGCCTCCGCATCGCGATCGCGGACCGTCGTAGTGACGGACTTGCGCCGCGAAGCGCCGCGCAGAGCGCGTTCGCGCATCAAGCGCGCAACTCGCTTGTCGGATACCAAGATGTGCTCGTCACGAAGTTCTGCTTGAACTCGCGGCCGTCCGTACGTCGAGCGCGACTTGCGATAAATCGTCTCGATCCGATCGCCGAGCGACGCATCGCTCAACGCTCGCGCCGACGGAGGACGCTTGCGCCACGCATAGTAGCCGCTCGCGGAGACTTCGAGCACGCGGCACATCGTGGTCACGGCATAACAGGCCTGGTACGCTCTCACGAATCCAAAGGCTTCTTCGGAATCGCATCGGTCTCCCGAGCGAACCAGGCCGCGGCTTTTGAGAGGATCTCTTGCTCGATCGTCAGCCGCTTCACTTCGCGACGCAGTCGCGTGAGCTCGGAGCGTTCGTCGGTGGTCAGACCGTCCGTACGGCGTCCCGCGTCGCGCTCATCCTGCTTGAGCCAGTTCGCGATCGTCTGCCGGCTGACGTTGAACCGTCGGGCGACAGCGTTTGCGCTCTCTCCCGAGCGGATGAGCTCGAGAATCTTCTGCCGGAACTCAGGCGGATAGACCTTGGGTGGCTTGGCCATGGTGGACCCTTTCTCTGCCAGTGCGAAAGTGTCCACGGAACCGGGCCAGCTTCAGCCCGCTGATTCTGTGGTGCTTTGACATACTTGTTGCTGGTGCTGCAACTGTAGGCGAAGCCGCCGCGCCAGGCCTCGGCGGCGGGCTTGGGTTCGCAGCATCGGCAGAGACCAAGGCCCTACCCGCAATAAGCGACGGACTTTACACTTCGATCGGAAAGAGCCTGTTTCGAGCACCTCCTGGTAAGTCGGTGATGGCCGGAGGCACAGCCGGAGCTATTAGACACGAGTTAGCGGGTGGCGGGCCAGTCGGCGGCAAATCGCATCTACAGAAAGGCGCGCAATATATACGTGCCCTAACAAGGTGGATCGCAGACAATCCTAACGCGTCAAAGCATGATCTTGACACCGCTGGTAAGTGGCTGCAAGATCTTAAAGACGCGTTCGGAACACACAACCCCGATGACTTTCTTAGTGGTATTCCGGCGCCCGCGCCTGGGCCCGCACCCGCTTCCATGTCGAAGAAGATATAAATGATGGCGGAATGGAAATCTCTATATGACTACATCACCGAAGAGATCCCGGATTTCCAAGACTTTCTCCGTGATTCGCCTGATTGGTACAAACAGGAAGTCGATTACGGTGTTGCCCGACGACTTCTCGACTTTGCTCAGCTCCTCCACACTCAAGGAAATACTGCCGAACTGAGTCGCCTCATGCGGCGCGTAGAATCAGGCATGCGGCAACCAGAAAACATCAGCGGAGCGCTATGCCTCGACTTCGTTCAACCGATTGCTGATCTACCCGCCGAAGACAACAGCGCCCTTCTGGCGATGCTTGGCGTCGACTCTCGATCCTGCTACGATTCGCAATAGGAGGCAAGGCCCGGCTCTTTCGCCACGACTCTGCCTTCGACGGTCGAGGCCTGACGCAACACGTTCGCGTGGTCGCGCCACGGGTCGGGCAGCGCGTTCTTGCGCGACAGCGGGATCTTCTTGCCGTTCTCGTCGATGCGCAGCACTTCGACTTGCACGTGCTCGCCGATCGTCACGACGTCGCCCGCTTTGTCGATGCGCTCGAACGCGAGCTCGCGCATCGAGATCAAGCCAGCCGTCCACGCCGCCGAGATCGACAAACGCGCCGAAGTCCGCTATACGGAGCGCAGCACACGCCGTGCCGCAGCCGCGTGTACGCGACGCACCAACCCCTGCACGACATAAGGCAGATCCGACAGTACCGGCCGGTAGAGCACACACAACTCAAGGGAAGATCGAATCTATTTCGAATCGCGAGGTCCACTACGGGGTAGCTCACGAGGCAGGGCATCTCATGGGACTCGGCGACCATATAAGGACGGTGGAGGCCCGGAACCCAGATTTAAGACGAACATCAATGCGAGGCTACGGGACGTATGATATCATGCCTGAACAAAATCGAGCAGATTATCTCGGGAATCGTCGTCGCTAACTCGTTATTGAGGGACGGCCGTTGACGTCTATGCTGTTTCGCTCTGGATTTGCAATTCTCTGGGCGTTATGCCTCCTCGGCGCAAGATCGCCTGACACGCAAACGGTACCCCTAGGCTACGGTCACGAGACGATAGCGATACCAGTTGATTGGAAGATCAGTCAGGGGAAAGTTTTAATCGAACTAGCATCATATGATATATTTCGACCGGGTGTGACATCGCCCGCTATACACCTTTATGTATCGGGCGGGACGGAGCACGAAACGTTCCCGGGCCAAACGCCGTACTGTAGCAACGGACTCAGAGGTCACACAGCTACTATTGGCGGCATGACTCACGTCGTAGTCCTTCTACCGGCTCTTTCCGAAGACGAGCCCTATGACAATGCCGCAGGATTCGCGTTCAAAGCAGGTGATCATGAGGCAGCAGTCATTGTACAATCTCTTCGTGTACAAGCATATCACCACCACTGCTGATCTAATAGCCTGCTGCGGGTCACCGAGTGCGATGCGCGCTTGCACTTCGTTACGGGTTTACAGCGCAACGAAGTACGCGATGTAGGCATTCGGCCGCCCTATGGAAGATGCCCCAGCTCGACGCCAAGCGGCGTGATACCGCTGCACCGTACACTGTGGCAGTAAAGATGTTAGAAACCGTTCAGCGTATTGCGTTTTTCCTTCTGTTTCTGACGCATTCGACGCAGCCCCATGCGGGCTGGCTCAAAATCGATCTCGTCGGCATCGGACTGATTTTTATCGACATTCCGTCAGGTGTAGCGTTGCTACAAAAAGGCGGACTGGAGCGGGTCGATTACGACGTACGGCGCGCCAATGGCAACCGAATCATTAGGATCATTGAACGACCAGAGTTCGACCGGCGAGTCGTCGACTTCTCGACGAAGCCGTACTGCATGAATGGCATCGACGGAGTGACAACAACTCGGAACGGGCTTCGTAAGGTCCTATTGCTGCTCCCGGAAGCAGGCCAGAACTATGAGTATTACTTCGAATTTCGCGAAGCCGACCGCACCGCCGAAGCAATCATGCAAACCTTCAGGATCAACGGGTATCATAAGATTTGCGAAAGCAAGCAGAGCTAAGGGACGACGCCGGAGCTTGATGCCGAGCGGCGCGAAACCGCTGCTCGCGGAGGACGACGGTGGCAGTGGAACGGTGGCGGCGCCGTGCACCGTCGTTAGCGTGACGCGGCGGGTTGCGCGGTCCGCTCGGCGGACCAGCACTTCGATCGCTTCACGGAGCTCATAGTCCGCGAGGTCCGCGTCGCTTCTACGATGGGAGGTTTCTAATACCAATGCACGATTGACCGATGGTCAGTTCACACGCAAAAGCATCGCTTCAAGAATGGTTAGGCCGTGCATTCACCGATCGGCCGAGAGAGGTCGACGACATCCATTCTGATGAGTTAGTCGGGCCCTGGGCCAACGTTCACGATGGAATTGAATGGGTGATGTATGGATGCGAAGCGATCAAGTCGGTCCGTGCGGCGTTCAAAACGAACGACAATCTTCACGGGCTACAACTTGCGTTAATCGCATTTCCGCTCGCGGACTCAAGGCGAATTCGATTATGGAAGGACAGCGATTGGTATAAGGTTGGAATGAGTTATGAGCCGCCGTCAATAATTCTGACGAAGAATAAGCGTTTTTTCGAACACTACGACGAAGAGTACTATCGAAAGATTGCAATTCCGGCTCACGCAGACGTCGATATAATTGCGGTATATCGTTCACAGCGTAGCTTTGAGCCACTTAGCGACCCAAACTTCGGAAACACTGTCTTTCTGGTTGCTACTTTTTCCGCTCTTGAAACGTCCGATTGAAACCACCTCGACGGTATTTGCCTCCGCCACATGAAGGCAGGCCGTCACTAGGAAGCTAAGGACGACGCCCCAGCTCGACGCCGAGCGGCGCGAAACCGCTGCTCGTCGCGGAAGATGACGGCGGCGGCGGGACTGCGGCGGCGCCGTGCATCGTCGTCAGCGTGATGCGGCGTGTTGCGCG
>JAXDMB010000256.1:0-24637 GCA_034666325.1 Vulcanimicrobiota bacterium | reverse complement strand
GTCGTGCGAAAGCGAAAGTCCGGTCCCCGCGTGTCGAGCGCTGCGCTTCCCACGACGAGCTTGAGCGTGGACGCCGGCTGGAACAGGTCATCCTGATTGCGCGCGTAGAGCACGCGGCCGTCGCGCGCGTCGACCGCGTAGATGCCGGCGTGCGCGCCGCGCAACACCTTCGCGCCGGCGAGCGCGGCGTCGACGCTCGTCGCCAGCGATGCCATCTCCGCGGCGGTCCACGGCGCACCGGTGACAACGGGCCGGGGAACGTCCGCACCGAGCGCGCGGTCCACGGCGAGAGCGGGCGACGCGCACGCGAGGACGACGGCCGCGAACAGCGCGGCGTGCCGGCCGGCGGCCGTCAAGCGGCGGCGCGCTCCACGACGCGGCGCGCGATGAACGTCGCGACGTCGCTGGGTACGGTGCCGCGCCCGAAGCCCGCGTCGAAGCCGAGCTCGGCGGCGAGCAGGTTCGTCACGCGCGGTCCGCCCGCGACGAGCACGACGCGCTCGCGCAGGTGCTCCGCTTCGAGCAGCTCGGCCAGCGCGGTGAAGTTCGCGATGTCGCTGCCTTTCTGCGTGACGACTTGCGACGCGAGGATCGCGTCGACGTCGCGGTCGCGCGCGAAGCGCACGAGATCCTCGATCGCAATCTGGCTGCCGAGGTTGAACACCTCGAAGCCGCGGTAGCGCTCGAGCCCGTAATCGCCTTTATAGCCTTTCATGTTGAGGATCGCGTCGATTCCGACGGTGTGCGCGTCGGTGCCGATGCACGCGCCGACGATCTTGAGCTTGCGCCCGACGCGCTTGTGGATCAGCTCGTCGACCTGTTCCATCGACAGCGCGTCGCGCGTCGCCGACGGCGCGTGCACCTGCGACACGTCGATCGCGACCGGCGTGCGCGCGTACACCACGAAGAACGAGAAGCTCGCCGCGATCGCGCGCCCTTCCACCACCGCGACGTCCGTGAAACCCATCTTGCCGACGAGCTGTCGTGCCGCTTCGTCCGCGGCCTCGCTCCACGCCACCGGCAGCGTGAACGAGAGCTGCACCGCGCCGTCGTCCAGCGTGTCGCCGTACGGCTTCACCAGGCTCACGCGGGCACCGCCTGCGCGAACAGCGCGTCCGAGAACGGGTTCCAGTACGCCGGATCTTTCGCGAACACGCCGTCGTAGCCGCGGCCGCCGTCGCGCGGGCGCTTCACGTCCGCAAACGTGCCGTCCTCGATCGCGCTCATCAGCCCGCGCTCCGCCACGCCGTCGAGAATGCGGACCGCGCCGGCCAGCACGTCGTGCGCGCGGCGCTCGATCGCGCCGCCGGGCTTGATCTCGATCTCGTCGCCGAACGCGCGCGCCGTGTTCATGACGTAGCGCGCGTTCTCGAGCGCGAGGGCGCGGTCGCCCAGGAACGGCGTGTGGATCGCTTCGGTGAGCATGCCGCAGAGATGGATCGTCTGGTGCGTCATCACCGACGTGAGGTTGAACATCGCGTCGACCAGATGGCCCTTGAAGATGTTGCCCGTCATGTGCTTGGTCGGCGGCATGTACTTGAGCGGCGCGTCCGGGAAAATCTGCCGCGCGAGCTGCGCCTGCGCGATCTGGAACAAGAACCCGTTTTCGAGGTCCGGGTCGATCTCGTACGCGTCGCCGAGGCCCATCTGCGCGTCGGGCAAACCGGCGCGGCGCGCGAACGCTTCGTTCACGAACTGCGACGCGAGCACCGCGGGCGCTTGTTCCACGGCGTCCGCGGTGGTGAGGTAGTTGTCCTCGCCGGTGTTGATGATGATGCCGCTGCGCGCGTTGAGCTGGCGCGAGAAGTGCTGGTCGACGAACGTGCGCTGCATGTTGATGTCGCGGAACAGGATGCCGTACATCGAGTCGTTGAGCAGCATGTCGAGCCGCTCGAGCGCCGCCGTCGCGGCGATCTCCGGCATGCACAAACCGCTCGCGTAGTTGGTCAGCATCACGTAGCGCCCGAGCCGCTCCGACGTTTCGTCCAGCGCGGCGCGCATGATCCGGAAGTTCTCCTGCGTCGCGTACGTGCCGCCGAAGCCTTCGGTCGTCGCGCCGTACGGCACGTAGTCGATCAGCGACTGCGCGGTGGAGCGGATCACCGCGATCACCTGCGCGCCCGCTTCCGCGGCGGCCACGGCGGCGGTGCGGTCCTCGTAGATGTTGCCGCTCGCGACGATCACGTACAGCAGCGGCGGCTCGGCCTGCGGCAGGCGCGCGAGCATCGCGTCGCGCGCGCCGCGGCTCGCGTCGAGCCGGGCCAGCCCGGCGTCCGCGTGCGGGCGGAGCGCAGCGCGCAGCGCGGTCTCCGGCGTGCGCGACGGGTCGGGGAGGCATTCGCCGGCCGCGACGGCCTGCGCGATCTGCTGCGGCGTCCGCCCGGTCTCCGCGATCGCCGCGCCGAGCGCGCGCGCGACGCCGAGCTCGCGCCGGTCGAGCGCGTCGACGAGCCGGTTCGGCAGCGGGACGCCGTCGTTGTCGACGCCGTCGACGCCGCACAGCCGCGCGACCGCGCGCTCGACGCTGACGGTCGAGCTGCGCGCGATGAAGTGTTCGATCGGGTCGGCGATCGCCGCGGCGAGCCGCCGCGCCCGCGCGACCGCGGCGTGGTCGATCCGCAGTTCCATGGCCGAATCGACCAGTTCCGGGCACGGCGCCGCCTTTCCGCCGTAGAAACGTTCGGCCGCTCGCGAGGCTGGAACGGCGGGCCCGAACGAAGCGGCGGACGGGAGGTTGCGCGCCGCTGCTGCGCCAACCGCGGTGCGCTTCAGATGTCGACGCTCGGATCTCCGGCCAACCCGCTTCCCGTCTACGCGCTCGGGGACAGCAACGTATCCACGTTCGCGGATCGCGTGTACCGCGCGCCGTCGGGCACCTCGTACCTGTTTCGCGCGCTGTACTGCCCGGGGCTGCGGGCGCGCGATTTCGCCGCTCCGGGCGGCGGCCTCGGCCCGCGCATCACGGCGGCCCTCGCCGCGGAACGGCTACTGGTCTCGCACGGCGCGACCCTCGAGCCCGCACACGCCACCACGAGCACGCACTGGGCCTGGGTGCGGGACCTCGAAGGGCGCGCCGCATCACCGCCGCCGCTCGCGATCGCGGCCGGCATCATCGACCTGCACGAAGTGTCGGTCGGGATCGCGGAGCCGGACATCGAGCTGCCCAACGTGCTGCGCGCGGACCCGGCCACGCCGCCGGTGTGCCTGCCGACGGCCGCCGGGGCGCTTCCGGCCGCGGATGCCGTGCGGCGCTATGCCGACGTGCTCGAGCCGCTCCGAACGGGGCTGCGGGCGCTGCGCGCGCTCGGGTTCACGCGGCTCGGCGTGCTGGGCCTGCCCCCCGTCACGCTCGACGACGCGTACGCCGACCGGGCGGCGGCCGGCGCCGGCTTTGCGATCGTTCCCCGCCCGTTCCCGACCGCGTTCCGGTACAAAGGACTGCTGATCGCCAACATGGTGTTCGCGCGGCTGTCCCGCGAGGAGAACGTGACCTTCGTCGACCGGTGGGCGGCGTTCACCGGCGCGGACGGACTCGTGGCGCCCGGCGTGCTGCGCGATTTCATCCATCTCACGCCGGAGGCGACGACGCGCAGCGCGGCCGCGCTCGTGGCCGAGGTCGTGGAGAAGGACCGCCGCATCGTCGCGGACGCCGCCCGGGATGCGGGCGACCCCGCCGACGTGCCCGAGACGGAGGACGCCGGTGACGCGCCGGCCTTCCAAACCGCCCTGACCGACGTGCATCTCGCCGCCGTGCACGCGCTCGCCGCCGCGAGCCCGGGCGACCGCGTGCTGCACGTCGGGCGCGGGCACGCCGACCTTCCGTACGCGCTCGCCGCGAACGGCGCGCACGTGACGGCGACCGCCTACGGTCCGCAGGCTGCTGCGTACGTCCATCCGCGCGTGCGCTTGGCGGAACCGGGCGCGGCGTTCGGCGACGCGCCGTACGACGTCGCGATCACGAGCGGAGTCGACGAGCTCGCACCCGGCGAGGCGGACGGCCTGTACCGCGCGCTCGCGGGCGCGCTGCGACCGTCCGGCCTGCTCATCGTCCATCCGGCTCGCACACCGTGGGCCGCACGCACGGGCGGCGCCGAAACGCCCTTGCCGCACGCGAGCCCGGGCCGGTTGCGGCGCGAGCTCCGCGCGGCGTTCCCGCACGTCCTGGTGTGGCTCGGAGAAGGCGACGACGTGCGCGGCTCGCTGGCCCGCCCGTTCACGACGGCCGCTGCGCGCAGCGCGACGGACGTGTTCGCCGTCGCCTCACACCAGCCGCTGGACGCGTCGGCGCTGCTGGCGCGCATCACCACGGAACCGCTCGACGCGGACGAGTCGCAGGTGCGCCTGACCGACGCGTACGCGCCGCGGCGCGTGGTGCGCGGCCAACGGTTCGTCGCCGAGGTGACGCTCCACAACGGCGGCGACGCGCCGCTGAGCAGCTTCGGGCCCAATCCCGTCCAGTTCGCCGCGGTCTGGCTGGACGGCGAACACCGGCCGGTCGACGGGGACGGAGCACGCGCGCTCGTCGCTCCGGCGGCCCGGCCCTGCGAGACGGGCCGGTACGCCGTGCAAGTGACTGCGCCCGATGCGCCGGGGCGCTATACGCTGCGGCTCACGTTGGTGCAAGAGTTCGTGCGCTGGTACTCGACCGCCGCCGACCTCGTCGTCGCGGTGCTCTGACGGACCGCCGCCGTGTCGCCCGCTACGCGGGAGGCGGCTTCACTTCAGGCGCAGCGGCCGGCCCTCGTCTCGTCCGCGCTCGAGCCAATGCAGGTAGCCGGACTCGAAGCGCTGCTCGGCGACGGCCGCGCGCACGTCCGGGTTCGCCTTGAGGTACTCGTTTTCGCGAAAGGCCACGTTCTTCGCGTCGGACTCGATGCCGAAGCGCTTCAGGAAGTGCGCGGTCACCATGTCGACCACGGCGTCGTCCACGTGCAGCTCGTCGCGCTTGAACGCGCGGCTGCGGTCGCTGACGGTGACGATCTCGAAACTGGGATAGTACTCCGCGTTCGGCTTGCCCCGCACGAAATCGCCGGCGACCGCGCGCAGCGTCGACTTGCTGTACCCGTTCGCGGCCATCGCGTCCTCGCCGCTGAAGGTGCGCTGCAGCGGCACCGGGGACACCGTCACGATCGTCTTGACGCCCGGACGGCCGTAGCGAACGAGGATCTCGTGGACGGCTTCGAGCCGCGCGAGATTTTCCGCGTAGTCGCTGACGTGCAGCGTGAAACGGCCGGGGTGCGCCTGAACCATCTCCCAGCTCGGCGTCACGTTGAGGTAGAGCTCGGTCAGATGATCGAACCAGACCTCGACGAACCCCAGCGTGAGGATGACCACGCTCGCCTCGCGCAGCCGGCCGAAGTAGCTGAGGATTCCGGCGCGCCTCTCGCGCGCTCGCTGCAGCGAGACCGGGACGAGCTGGTACGCCAGCTGAAGGTCGTGATAGCCCGCGCCGTCGTCGACGAACGCCTCGTCGGGATACGGCACGCCGGCGAGCGACCAGAGCAGCTCGTTCTGCATCGAAGCCGTGGTGAACTTGTTGAGGAACCCGTTGAGCCGGTGGGGCGCTTCCTCGAGCGCGACCCGGATCCCGACGCTGCGGACCCGCAGATCGCGGGCCAGCAAGCACTCCTCGATCGCCCGCACGAAGCACGAGCCGATACAGAAGAACACGTCGTCGCTGCGCAGGCGGAACTTCGGCTCGAGGTTCGCGAGCGCGATGCCGCGCGATAGCCGGTGCTGCACGCTGCTCTCGCCCCCCACCGTGGCGAGCCAGGCTGAATGCGAATCCGCGAAGGAGCGAGACCATGCCTCGCGACCCTCGATGCCCGCGTCCCGCGGCGGCGCGATATGGCTCGTGCTCATCGCCCGAGCACTATGACGTCCGAGCGGACGCTCCTGGGCCGGCAGGCGCCGATGGACGAGGTATAGGGTCGAACGCTGCCGCTAGGCACTGGTACGATTGAGCGGCGGCACTGCTAGGACCCAGGCGTAAGCGATCCGTAATACGCACCCGTCAACAATTCGTCTTGGGGAGGCGCGACGCTGGACGGGCGGGGGTCGGCACACCCTTCGATCACAACAACTGAACAGGGGTACTCATGAAAAGAAGTTTGATTTTCGTCTTTTCGACGCTGATCATCTGTCTTGCCGCAATGACGTCGCAAGCGCAGGCGCAGGCCACGCGCACCTGGGTTTCGGGTACCGGCGACGACGTCAACCCGTGCAGCCGCACCGCGCCGTGCAAGACCTTCGCCGGCGCGATTTCGAAGACGGCCGACTGCGGCGAGATCGACGCGCTCGATCCCGCGGGCTACGGCACGATCACGATCACCAAAGGCATCAAGATCGACGGCGGCGGCGGTGAAGCCGGTCAAGTGGCCTCCATTCTGGCGGGCCCCGGCGTGCCGGGCGTCAGCATCAGCAACAGCAGCGCGACCTGTCACTTCGTCGTGCTGCGCAACCTCGACATCAACGGCATCCAGACCGGCTCGACCGGCGTGAACATCACGAGCTCGTCGCTCGCCGGCAATCAAGTCAGCTTGGAGAACGTCGACATCGAGAACTTCACCAACCTCTGCGTCGACGTCGAGGCGACGGGCCGGCAGAACCTGCAGGTCTACAACAGCAACTTCGAGAGCTGCGGGGCCGGCGGCATCAAGAGCAACACCGTCGCGACCGGCGGCGGCGTGAACCGCGTGACGATCGGCAAATCGACGATCATGAAAAACGGCGGGCCCGGCATCTGGGCGAGCGCGAACAGCGACGTGACCGCGTGGAACACGATGATCGTCGGCAACGGCAACGGCGGAGGACTCGCGGACGCAGTGACGGCGAAACTGTTCCTCGACCAGTGCAGCATCACCAACAACCAGAGCGCGGGCGTGCACTCGACCAACAGCGCGATCACCTCGGTGACGCAGTCGACGATCGCCTACAACAACGGCTTCGGTTTCTTGGCCGATGCGGGCGGCCAGATCCTCACCGGAAACAACAACTACCTCAACTCGAACGCCAGCGGCGACGGCGTTCGCACGGGCCTGCTCACTACGCAGTAGGCCACGGCTCGAACGATCCTGCAAAGCGACGGGCTCACGCCCGTCGCTTTCGCATTCCAGAGGTAACCGCGAGTGACGGTAGAAGCCGCGCGGCGTGACCGTGCGCGCCGTCGCCTTGCTCGCGACCTACAATGAAGAGCGCTTCATCGCCGGCTGTATCGAGCATCTCGTCGGCCAAGGCCTGCACGTCTACGTCATCGACAACTGCTCCACCGATCGCACCGCCGAGATCGCCGAACGCTATCTAAATCGCGGAGTGATCGGCATCGAGACGTTCCCGCGCGCCGGCTTGTTCGTACTGCGGGACCTCCTGCGGCGAAAAGAAGAGCTCGCCGCGACGCTCGACGCCGACTGGTTCATGCATGCCGACGCCGACGAGATTCGCGTTTCATCTTGCTCGGCTCGCACGCTGGCGCAGGCGTTCGCGCAAGCGGACGACATGGGCTACAATGCCGTGAACTTTCAGGAGTTCACGTTCATCCCAACGCGGGAGTCTCCGGACCACGACCATCCGCGCTTTCGCGAGACGATGCGCTGGTACTATCCGTTCCTGCCGGCGTTCCCGCACCGCCTCAACGCGTGGAAACGGCAGCCGGAGCCGGTCGACCTCGCGACGGACGCCGGACACCGCGTGATCTTTCCCGGCAGGCGCATGTATCCGAAGTCGCTGGTCCTGCGGCACTACCTCTTCCTGAGCGTGGAGCACGCGATCCGCAAGTACGGGCAGCGGCGGCACGACCCGGTTGCGGTAGCGAACGGCTGGCACGGCTGGCGAGAGCGGTTCACGCCGGAGATGATCGAACTGCCTTCCCAGACGGAGCTCCGAACATACGTGTCCGACGATCTCCTCGACGCATCCGAACCGCGAAAGCGACACTATATCTCCGATGGGCCTTCCTAGAGCATGACACGAAGCAAGCCGCGCGTGATGTACATCGTCCGCAATTTCCCGCAGATCTCGCAGACGTACATCCGCTCCGAGATCGAGGCGCTCCAAGCGGACTACGAGATTTCGGTCATCACGCTGACGAATCCCAACGTGCCGTACACGCGTTGCGTCCCGTTCCGGATGATGTCCGACCCCGCCGAGGTGTGGGAAGCGATCGAAGACTTCCGGCCCGACGTCCTGCACAGCCACTACCTCAACCAGTCGGAGATGTACGAGCCGCTGATTGCGCGCGGCCTCAACGTGCCCTTCACGATCCGCGCGCATTCGTTCGACACGCTCACCGGCGACTCGCCGCTCGCCAGGCAAGCCGCGCCCGTCATCAACCACGAGCTCTGTCTGGGCGTTCTGAGCTTTCCGTTCACCCGGCCGATCCTCGAGGCCGCCGGCATCGCGAGCGAAAAGATCGTCGACAGCTACCCGGTCGTGAACTACCCGATGTTCTACGACCGCTCGCCGAACGGCGAGGCCGTCATGAACATCGGCGCCGCGATTCCGAAGAAGCGGATGGAAGACTTCGTCGACCTGGCCGCGCAGCTGCCCGGGATCGAGTTCGATCTCTACGCGGTCGGGCACATCGTGCACCAGCTCCATGAGTACAACGCGTCAAAAGGAACCGCGGTGAAGATCATGCCGCCCATCGAGCCGGACGAGATGCCGCGCGAGTACAAGAAGCACCGCTGGCTCGTCTACACCGCGTCGCGCGAGCTTGCGACGGTCGGCTGGCCGATGGCCGTCGCGGAGGCGCAGGCGGCGGGCGTTGGCGTCTGCATGCCCAACCTCCGGCCCGACCTGAAGGCCTACGTCGGAGACGCGGGCTACATCTACGATTCGATCGCGGAGCTGCCCGGAATCGTCACGAAGCCCGTGCCCGACGAGATGCGAGAGCTCGGATTTCAGCAAGCCAAGAAGTCCGACATCTTCGAGCACAAACGCGTTCTCACCGACATCTGGAAGGCCGCGTTCTAGCCCCGCTCGGATGCGAAGTCGTTCGATGATCCCCGACAGGTTGCCGGTGCCGCGAAGTTGGTGCGCCGACAGCGCCGGTGTCTCCGTCCCGGTGTGCCGGCCGAAGCTGCCCACCGCGGATCGCATTCTGCCGTATTTGCGCGAGATCGATGAAGCGCGCTGGTATTCGAATCACGGCAGCCTGTGCCGGCGGTTCGAAGCGCGGCTCGCGGCGCACTGCGACGCTGCCGCGGAACAGGTCGTCCTTGCAACCAATGCGACCGCTGCGCTGACTGCGGCGCTGCTCGCCCTCGAGCCGACGCCGGGCAGCATCTGCATGATGCCGGCGTGGACCTTCGCGGCGTCCGGGCACGCGGTGGTGCGGGCGGGACTCGTGCCGTGGTTCGTGGACGTGGACGCGCGCGACGGCGCGCTGCTGCCCGAAGCGGCGCTCGACGTCCTGCAGCGCTCGCCGGCTCCGGTCGGTGCCGTCCTCGCCGTGTCGCCGTTCGGTCTGCCGATCCCGGTCGAACCGTGGGTCGCATTTCGCGACCGGACCGGCATCCCGGTCCTGTTCGACGCCGCAGCAGCATTCGATGCGGTTCGGGCATCGCGCATCCCCACCGTCGTGAGCTTGCACGCCACCAAAGCGCTCGGCATCGGCGAGGGCGCGTTCGTCGTGTGCACCGACGACGCTGCCACCGAGGCGGTCCGCCAACGCGTCAACTTCGGCTTCGTGGATTCCCGCGAAGCCGTCGTTCCGGCGATGAACGCCAAAGCGTCCGAATACGCGGCTGCCGTCGGCCTCGCCGCGCTCGACGAATGGCCGGACGCGCGCGCCGCGTACCAGTCGATCGCGCTGCGCTACGCCGCGGCGTTCGCGGCGGTGGAGGGCGCAACGATGCAACGCGGCTACGGCACGGAATGGATCGCCGCGACGACGATCGTGCACTTGGCGCACGGGCTGGAGCGCGTCGAGGACACGCTGCACGAAGCGCGCGTTGCTTCGCGCCGCTGGTGGGGCGACGGTCTCGCTCGCCAGCGCGCGTTCGCGGAATATCCGCGCGAGGCGCTGCCGGTGACGGAACGTCTCGCGTCGACCACGATCGGCCTTCCGTGCTGGCCCGATCTTCCGTTCGAAACGGTGGATTGGATCGCGGGCGTCGCCGGAGCCGCGTGCGGACGCGCGCCGGCGAGCCGCGCGGGGTGAGCGCAGCCGTGCGCGACCTCGTGCTCGTCATCGGCATGGGCCGCAGCGGCACGTCGGCGCTGACGCGGATCCTCTCGCTGTGCGGCTGCGCGCTTCCGTTGCGCGTGCTGTCGCCGAACTTCGCGAACCCCAGCGGATACTGGGAGTCCGAGCGCGCGGTGCAGATCAACGACGCGTTCCTGGAAGCACACGGCTCTTCGTGGTACGACGGAACGTTGGCGCTGCAAAGCGGTCTCGCCGGAGCCGCCAAACGCGGCGAGTTCGTCGCGAACATCGCCACGCACTTGAAAGCGGACTTCGAGGGCGGCGGGCCGCTCGTCCTCAAGGATCCCCGCATCACCGGGCTGCTGCCGTACTGGACCGCAGCCGCGCGGGAGCTTCGGATGCCGGTGAAGGTCGTTCACGTGTTTCGCGACCCGGCCGAGGTAGCCGCCTCGCTCTATGTGCGCGACGGGCTCATAGCCGACCACTCCTTCGCTTTGTGGCTGAAGTACAACCTGATCGGCGAGCGCGACGCACGTTCGTTTCCGCGCGTGGTCGTGTCCTACGACGACCTCATGCGCAATTGGGAGCCGGTCGTGTCGCGCTGCATCGACCAGCTCGATATTCGCGCCGCGGTGGACGACGCCGCGCGGCACGCCGTCGCCGGCTTTCTTTCACCCGCGCTGCGGCACCACGCGGGCGGGACGCCGGAGCCCGCCGGCGTTGCGCCCGTGCTCGCTGAGCGATCGCGCCAGACGAACGACTTGCTGCATTCGGCGGTTCGTGGCCAGGTGCGCACCACGGAGTTCGACGCGGTGCGCACGGCGTATGCGGCGTCCGGCGTCGCGCTGGATTTCGGGCTCGTGCACCGGCTGCGGGAAGCGGTCGCCCCGGCATAGCGCGACGCATGGCGGGCCGATTGCCCGCCGGCCGGCTACGACGCCGCGAGCGCCGCGTCTTGCTCCGGCGGCACGATGAGCGCGCCGGCTTCGGACGAGCCGTCCCGGGCCTCGGCGGTGCGAGCCGCGGCCAGGCTCTGCGCTCGCGCGAGCTGCAGGAGCAGCAGCTTGCGCTCCTCGTCATCAGCCTCGCGGCAGCGGACGAGCCGTTCCAGCTCGGCGGCCTGCTGCTGGATGAGCCCGTCCGCGTGCTGCCGCGCGAGCCGTGCCTCGGCTTCGCGGCGGAACGTCTTGCGGTGCGCCGCCCGCTCCTGGTCCAGCTCGCCGGACGTCGCCGTCAGCGTCTCGCTGAAGCGGTCGCGCTCGCGCGCGATCTGGTCGGCCCGCGCGCGCTCCTCGAAGAACCGCGCAAAGAGTGCGGCCGTCCGCGCGGGTTCCAGGTCGTTGCCGGCCGCCGTACCGTCGTACGCGTTCGGCGGCTGCTCGCCGGACTGATACTCCTGAACGAGCGCTGCGGCGACGCGTGTTTCCGGTACCACCGGCACAGTGGGCGAAAGCAGGCCCGCGAGGAGCGCGTGCGCGTCCGTGAAGCTGGGCGGCTCGGAGTCGTGTGCGGCAGCCATCACGGCCACGGGGCCCAGTCGTTCCGCACGGATCAGCTCCGCCTCGCGCTCCGTCTCCACGAGCGTCCCGTCCGCGGCGGCGACCGACGCGGCGCGCGCGCCGTCGTCCGACTCGCCCAACCGTTCCGCGTCGTACACGATCGGGACGCCGCACCGGGCGCGAATCGCGGGCAGGTAGCGGCGAACGAGCTCGGCGCCGCGGATCACGACGGCGTCGACCGTCGGCAGCACGTCCGCCAAATGCTCGCTCCACCCGCGCGCGTCGCCCGGAATGTCGTACAACACCTCGACGCCCGCGTGCTGCATCTCGCCGGTCCACGGCTGCGCCTCCGCGAGATCGTGCGGCAAGAACACGACCCGGTGCCCTGCTTCGGCGAACCCGCTGACGAGCGAGCGCAGACGGCGTCCTCGAGGCGTCGAGTTGCGCGGGCTCGACGGTGCGATGACGAGAACGGCCGGCTTCGTTTGGCCGCGGCCGCGCGCGGCGCGGCGCACGTTGGAGTCGCTGTAGTGCACGTGCTCGCCGCGCAGCATCGCGTACCACTTCGACTCGAACTTCGGCCGGTTGATCTCGTAGAACCGCTTGATCCCGGTGTTGACGTCGCGGCCCGCGGTGTATCCCTCGTAATGCGTGACGACGGACGCCGGCTCGTAGACGACGCGCATGCCGCGCGCGCGCGCCGCGAAGCAGAGATCCGCGTCTTCGTAATACGCCGGGGCGTACCGAACGTCGAAGCTGCCGAGCTCGCGAAACAGATCGGCGCGCACGAGCAGCGCGGCGCCCGACACGTAATCGACGTCGCGCGCGAAGTTGTACTCGGGCCGGTCGACGTCGTCCAGCCGGCCGTAGTTCCACACGAATCCGTCCGCCCACACGATGCCGCCCGCTTCCTGCAGCGTGCCGTCCGGGTAGAGCAGCTTCGAGCCGGCGATGCCGATCGTTTCGTCGTGCTCCATGCGCCGCACGAGCGGCGCGATGGAGTCACCCCGCAGAAGCGTGTCGTTGTTCAGAAAGAACAGATACTTGCCGCGCGCCATTGAAGCGCCGCGGTTGCAGCCGTGCACGAACCCGATGTTGCGCGCGTTGCGAACGACGTTCACGCCGGGCAGCCGCGCGAGCGCCTCCGGGGTGCGGTCGGACGAGCAGTCGTCCACGACGATGAGCTCCAGCGCGATCTCCGGATCGCACCGAACGACGGATATCAGACACTGTTCCGTGATGTCCCAGTTGCCGTACACCGGTACGATGACGGACACGAGCGGATCGCCCGACGAGCGCCCGAAGCGCGCGGCACACCCGTCATGAAGGACGGCCGCGGCGCCGCCGCTAGAGGACGGTGAAGTCGACATGCCTCAGCTCCGTGTACGCGTCACGCCGGGCGGCGAGCACGCGCAGCGTCGCGCGATACGTTCCCGGCTCCAGCCACGCGGTGTCGACGCGCACGGCGAAGCCGCAGTCGACGACGCCGCATTTGAGCGCGTGCGCGACATCCAGCCGCCGCAGACCGTACTCCGCGTCCACACGTCCGGCGCCGGCGATGTGGAGTTCGACGAGCGCCGCGGGCCGTGGGCCGTGCGCGTCCACCGCCCAGCCCGAAAGAACAAGAGCCTCTCCCCGCGCGACGTCCACCGGCCCGAAAGCGGAGATCCGTTCGCCCCCGGTTTCCACGCGGTCCACCTCGCCGAGCGCCTTGCCCCGGCACGGAAGCGCATCGAGCGGCAGCGCGTCGCGCAAACGCACGCGGACGGTGCAGAGCTCGCCGTACGCGCGTCCGTCGGCGGCAAGCGCGTACAGGCGGATCGCCTCCGAACCGACCAGCGGCGCCATCACCGGAATGGAGAAACCGGCGCGTTCGGCGCCGGGAACACCGGTTGCCGCGGCGACTGCGGGCGTTTCGATTCCGGGAAACGTCCGGTAGAACGTTCCGCCCGCGCACGCGATGACGTCACGGGCGGGGAGTCCCGCTTCGATGTCCAGCGCCCACACGACGATTCGCCCGGCGGCGCCGCGCTCGAGAATCCAGTCGTCGCCGTCCTGCACCGCAGGCTGTCCGCCGTCGAGAAGAACGCCCTCCAACCCGAAGAGCCAGCCGTCGGACCGCTGGTGAAGCCCCTCGAACGCATCGAACGCCGGCACGACGTCGACGCCGTATTCGTCCGCGGTCCGTATCGATTCGCCGTTCGCGGTAACCGTGATGCGCAGCGGCTGCAGCCCGACCGGAACGTCGACGGGCACCACGGCGACAAAGCCGCAGCGACCGGCCTCCGGCGCGGAGAACCGCGCCGCGACGTCGTCCCGCGCGAAGCCGAGGATCGCACGGACCGGCGGCCCGTCCCCGATCGCGATGGTGAGCTCTTCGACAGGCCGGTGCAGCGCCACGTCGAGCGACCATCCTTTGACGGTCGCGATGCCGCCCGCCGTGACGGTGCCCTCCGCGGCGAACGGTCCACCGAGCTCGACGACCGAATCGATTTCCACGCGCACGCTCGTCCGCGACGTTTGCGGCAATCCTTGCACGCGTGGTTCTTATCGGGGCCGAAAGCGGCATCCTGGGGCCATTCGGCTGCGCGGGCACGGCGCTTTGGTATGCTCACATGATGCCCCGGCCCGCGAGCCGAACGTGCGCGTCGTGGAAGATCACACGGCATCGCCGGGCCGGCTTTCGGCGGCCGTACCGGGCGGAGACGTCGCGTCGCTGCTCGCGAACGCGCGGTTCGCGTCGCCCAAGCGCCTGAACCGCTTCGGCTGGCGCGCGTTCTCGCAAGCGGACGAAGACGGCATCATCCAAGAGATCTTCGCGCGCATCGGCGTAACGACGCGCCGGTTTCTCGAGGTCGGCGCCGGAAACGGTCTGGAGAACAACACGGCGTATCTGATCGCGTGCGGCTGGTCGGGCACGTGGATCGAGGCCGACCCCGGCGCGATCGCGGCGATTCTGCGCAACTGCGCGGTGCCGATCGACGCGGGGCGCCTCGCGGTCGTCGGCGCGGCGGCGACGCCGGCAAACGTGAACGACCTCGTGCGCGATTCCGGGATGTCGGGCGACATCGACCTCCTGAGCCTCGACATCGACGGCAACGACCTCCACGTGCTGCGCAGCCTCGACGCCGTGCACGCGCGCGCGATCGTGGTCGAATACAATGCGTCGTACCGGCCTCCCGTACGCTGGGTGATGCAATACGACCCCGACCACCGCTGGGACGGCACCAACTACTTCGGCGCGTCGCTGAGCGCGTTCCAGGATCTCCTGGCGGCGCGCGGCTACGCGCTCGTCGGCTGCAATCTCTCCGGCGCGAACGCGTTCTTCGTGCGGACCGACCTGGTCGCGGACCGTTTCGAAGCGCCCTTCACCGCCGAGAACCACTACGAGCCGCCGCGCTTCTATCTCGCGGGCGAGTTTGCGAAGCTGTCGGGCCATCCGCCGCGCTTGGGACGAGCGCTCGTCGACGGCGCGGATCAGAACGCGGCGGAGCTCGTCACACCGTAGCGCGCCCGGAAAACCCGCGCGCGCCTGCGTTTTAGAGCCGGCGCAGAAAGAAGACCTCTTTGTTGTGCGTGAACGCGCGCCCCAGCTCGCGCGGGAGCGGCTCCGCGTAATTTTTCTCCAGCGCGAACCGGCCGGGGATCAAACGCCGGATCTCCGCTTCGGTGACGTAGAGCTTGTGGCCGACGTCGATCTCGATGCCGTAATCGTATCCCTTGCGATTCGGCACCCAGACGATGAACCGGCCGCCCGGCGACAGGACGCGGTGGACGTTCGTCATCACCCGTTCGAGCTCGTCGAACGTAAAGTGCTCGAGCACGTCGTGCGCGAGCACCCAATCGAAGGCACCGTCCGGGAACGGCAGCGGCTCCAGCACGTTGGCTTGGCGCACGTTGTACCCCTTGGCGCGCAGCTCCGCGACGGACCGCGGATCGCCGTCCACGCCGGCAGCCTTCGGGTTGATGCTGAAGTAGAACCCCCAGCCGCAGCAAAAATCGAGGACCCGGTCGCTGCGCGGAATTCCCCACATCGTCCGCTCCAGCAAGAACGTTCGGACGAGCTTCTTGAGCGGATTCGGGCGATGGGCGGGCGCGGCGATCATCGGCCCTGCACTACGCTTCTCGCGCCCGCATTCCTAGTATGCGGCCACAAACGGCCCCGGGTTGCACGGATCAGTAGATCGAGTCGAAGCCGCGCTGCTCCGCGTGGATCTCCTCGAGCAGCGACATCCAGGCGATGTTGTAGTAGCGCGGGTGGCCGAAGTCTTGCGGCCGGTCGAGCGGGAGCCGGCGCAGCATGTCCTCGATCGATTCGAGCACCGTCACGGACGGCGTGAAACCAAGCGCTTTGCTGAGCTTCGCGTTGCTCATGCGATAGTTGCGCACGATCGCCGGCGGCGGCGCTTCGACGATCTCGACGCGCCACTCGGGCTTGAGGATCGAGAGCGATCCCGTCACGAGCATCGCGAGCTGGCGGATCTGATAATTTTCCTCGAGCACGTTGAAGATCTGGCCGCGGATGCGGTCGAGCGGAGCGGTCAGCGCCGTCACGTGAACCCGCGCGACGTCGCGCACGTCGACGAGCGGGCGCCACATCCACCCGCCGCCGTGCAGAAACAGCTTGCGCGCGACGATGGCGTCCTTGATGAACGTGTTCACGACGAGGTCGAAGCGCATGCGCGGGCTGTAGCCGTACACGGTTCCCTGGCGGAGAATCACCGGCGCGAACGCGTCGTCCGCCTGCGCGAGGATCAGCTCCTCCGCGCGGCGCTTGGACGTTGAGTACGCTCCGCGCGGTTCGATCTCGGTATCTTCGTCGCACATGACCGGCGCGCGCGCGATGTCCTGCGTCTCGCGGTCGTAGATCGACGCGCTCGACGCGAACGTGAACCGCCGGATCCCGTGGCGCTTGCACGCGTGCACGAGCGCGTCGGTCGCAACGGCGTTCATCTCCCAGTTCGCCGCGGTGTTGTACTCCGCGGTCGGATCGTTCGACAGCCCGCCCAAATGACACACGGCGTCCACGCCGTCGAACCACGCGTCCTCGAGCCGGCGAATGTCGCCGCGCACGACGGTCGCATCGAGCCCCGCCAGGGACCCGCGCCCCCAGAACAGGCGGTCGAGCACGACCACCTCGTGTCCCGCGTCCCGGATCTGCTCGCACAGCACCGCGCCGATATAGCCGGCTCCGCCGGTCACCAGGACCTTCATCGCGCCCCGTGTACGGTGCGCGCCGCGCAACTCCCGCGCGGCAGCCCCCACCGAAGATATCCGCCGCGACCCGGCAAACGTTCGCGCATGAGGACTTCCGCCGAGATCCGCGAGCGGTACGACGGCGCGTACTACACCGGCGACTGCGGCGGGCACCGGGAGTACGCGCTGTTCGCGGGGCGCAAGCTCGAAGACGCGCGCCTCGCGGCCGTGTTCGCGCTTGCCGCCGCGCGCCCGGGCGACCGCGTGCTGGACGTCGGCTGCGGCCGCGGCGAGCTGGCATACGGGTTCGCGGCGGCCGGCGCGGCGGTCACGGCGGTCGACTATTCCGCCGACGCGATCGCGCTCGCGCGCGCCACCGCCGGCGGCCTTCCAATCCGCTTCGTGTGCACCGACGTCACGGGGTTCGAGGACGCTTCGGGGTTCGACCTCGCGGTCGCGTCCGACGTGATCGAGCACCTCGCTCCGCCGGAGCTCGACGCGCTGTATCAACATCTGTCAACGATGCTCGCGCCGCGCGGAGCGCTCGTCCTGCACACGTGGCCGAACGCGTGGATGTACCGGTACGGCTATCCCCGGCGGCGGCGCGAGGCAACGGAGCGCGGCGAGCAGTGGCCCGAGAACCCGCGCACCGACTACGAGCTTGCGATGCACGTGAACGAGCAGCGCCCGAACGTCCTGGCGCGCCAGTTGCGCGCGTGGTTCCCGCACGTGCACGTGTGGCTCGGAACGGCCGCCGATCCGCGCGGCTCGCTCGCGACGCCCTTCACGCGCGCGAACGCGCGCGACGCGAGCGACGTGTTCGCCGTCGCATCGCACGCGCCGGTCGACCCCGGCGAGCTGCTCGCGCGCATCACGATGAACGCGCTGCCCGAACAGCGGGGGACCGTGACGCTGAGCGAGCCGGACGCGCCCGCGCGCGCGACCGCCGGGGAGGCGTTCGCGGCGGCCGTCACGCTGCGCAACGACACACCGTTCGCGCTGAAGAGCTTCTTTCCGAATCCGGTTCGCTTCGCCGACCGCTGGTTCACGCCCGACGGCACCGCCGTCCCCGGCACCGGACGATCGTTGGTGGTTCCGGCTGCCGCGCCCGGCTCGCAAGCGCGGTACGCGGTGCGCGCCGTGGCGCCGGAGCAGCGCGGCCGCTACCGGCTGCGCCTTTCGCTGGTTCAGGAGCACGTGCGCTGGTTCGACCCGGCGCCCGACGTGGAGATCGAGGTGGTCTGACGCCGGCTCAGCGAGCGGCGGCGGAGCGCGCGTCGCGAACGGCGAGGAACTCGTCGAGCGCGATTTCCCACGGCGGCAGCGGCGCGATGCCGCTGCGCGCGAACGTCGTGTTCTCGAGCGGCGAGTACATCGGGCGCTTCGTCGGGTTTCCGAGCGCCGCGTACGTGACCGGTTCCAGCGGCGCGCCGCTCAAGCCGGCCTTCCGGAACGCGGTCGCGACGAACGCGTACCAGCTGCACGCGCCTGCGTTCGTGACGTGATGCGTGCCGTACGCTTGCGCGTCGATCAGGTCGCGCACCGCGCGCGCGACGTGCGGCGCGTACGACGGCGAGAACACCATGTCGGCCACCATGCGCGTCGGCTCGCCGCGCTCCGCCTGCCGCAGCACTTTCTCGATCAGCGTGTAGCCTTTGTTCGACGTTCCCGCCGTGCCGAACACGCCGCTCGTGCGCACGATCAGATGGCGCTTGCCGTGGCGCCGCGTCAGCAGCTCGCCCGCGAGCTTGGACGCGCCGTACGCCGTGAGCGGGTTGGGCGCGTCGTCTTCGCGCAGCGCGCGGCCCAGAGTTCCGTCGAACACGTAATCCGTGCTCACCGTCGCGTACGCGATGCCGCGCGCCGCGCACGCTTCGGCTGCGGCGTCGACCGCGAGCGCGTTCATCGCGAACGCGCGCGCCGGCTCTCGTTCGCACGTGTCGACGTGGTGGAAGGCGGTGCAGTTCACGAGCACGTCGGGGCGCCAGCCGTCCAGCAGCCGTTCGAGCGCCGCGCGGTCCTCGAACGGGAGCTCCGCGTGCGGCGGCGCGATGACGTCGCGTCCCGCGAGCGCTTCGCGCAGCGCGGTGCCGAGCTGGCCCGATCCGCCGGCGATCGCGACGCGCTGCGCGCTCACGCGGGCGCGAGCGCCTTTTTCATCCGCTCTTCGGCGACGAGCTGCGTCGCGCGGTAGAGCGACTCGAACTGTCCGGCGTCGGTCCACCAGCCGTCGAGCACGTCGTAATAACAGTCACCGCCCGCGACGTACGCGTTGTTGACGTCGGTGATCTCGAGCTCGCCGCGCGCGGACGGCTTCAGATCGCGCGCGTAGTCGAACACGCGGTTGTCGTAGAGGTAGATGCCCGTCACCGCGTAGCGGCTCTTGGGCACTTTCGGCTTCTCCTCGATCGCGACGATGCGCTCCCCGGAGAACTCCGCGACGCCGAACCGCTCGGGGTCGTCCACTTCCTTGAGCAGCAGCCGGCAGCCGGAGCGCTGTTCGCGAAAGCGCTCCACGTGCGGCAGGATACTGCTCTGGATGATGTTGTCGCCCAGGATCACCGCGACGGGGTCGCCCGCGGCAAAGTGCTCGCAGAGCTTGAGCGCGTCCGCGATCCCGCCTTCGCCTTCCTGATACGTGTACGCGATGTGCGGCAAACCGAAGTCGCGCCCGTTCCCGAGCAGCTTCAGAAAGTCGCCCGCGTTGTTGCCGCCCGTCACGATCATGATCTCGCGGATTCCGGCGTCGCAGAGCGTCTGCAGCGGATAGTAGATCATCGGCCGGTCGTAGATCGGCAGCAGATGCTTGTTCGTAACCTTCGTGAGCGGTCTGAGCCGGGAGCCCAGCCCGCCCGCAAGGATGATGCCCTTCACGTCGATGGTCTTCTTCTTCGTCAGCGGTGCGCGTACTGGCGCCGGTAGTAGTCGGCGAAGTCGCCCGACTTGATCGGACGCCACCAGTCCTCGCGATCGCGGTACCACGCGACCGTTTCGGCGAGGCCTTTCGCGAACCCGACGCCGGGGGACCAGCCGAGCGCCCGCGCCTTCGCGGCGTCGAGCGCGTAGCGGCGGTCGTGGCCCGCGCGGTCCGTCACGTGCCGGACGCTCGTCTCGTACGCGCGCCCGGTGAGCCGCAGCAGCTCGTGCGTGATCTCCAGGTTGGTGCGCGCGTTGCCGCCGGCCAGATTGTAGATCTCGCCGGGGACGCCGTGGTCCAGCACGTGCGCGACGCCGCGCGCGTGATCGTCCACGTGCAGCCAGTCGCGCACCTGCAACCCGTCGCCGTACACCGGCACCTGCTCGCCGTCGAGCAGGTTGGTGACGAACAGCGGGATCAGCTTCTCCGGGTACTGGTGCGGCCCGTAGGTGTTCGAGCCGCGCGTGATGACGACGGGCGTTCCGTAGGTGGTGTGGTAGGCGAGGACTTGCAGGTCGCCGCCCGCTTTCGACGCGGCATAGGGGCTGCGCGGGCGGATCGGGTCGGCCTCGGTCGAGGCGCCGCGCGCGACGTGGCCGTACACCTCGTCGGTCGACACCTGGACGAAGCGCGCGACGCCGTGCCGCCGGACGGCCTCGAGCAGGACGTGCGTGCCCAGCACGTCGGTCCGGATGAAGGCTTCGGGATCGAGGATCGAGCGGTCGACGTGCGTCTCAGCCGCGAAGTTGACGATCGCGTCCACGCCCTGGCCGATCGCCTCGTCGACCCGCGCGGCGTCCGCGATGTCGCCTTTGACGAAGCTGTACCGGGCGTCGTGGGCGACCTCGGCCACGTTCGCCGGATTGCCCGCGTACGTCATCGCGTCCAGCACCGTCACCGACACGTCGGACCGCTCGCGCAGCATCGAGCGGACGAACGCCGAGCCGATGAATCCGAGACCGCCCGTGACGAGCCAGCGCCGATGTGCCATGACGGCCCGCCGTGTTCGGCCGCCCCGCGAAAGTCTCCCGTGCCGTGCGGAAACTTCCGGCCCGGCCCGCGGTACTACGCAGTAGGATGGCTGTGCAATCAGTCCCCGACATCACGGACGAAGGTCTCGTCCAAGCGGTGCTGGACGGCGACCGCGACGCTTTCGGCCACTTGGTCGAGCGGTACAAGCGGGGGATCGCGTCGTTCATCGGGGCGTCGGTGCGCCAGCCGTCGGACGTCGCCGACCTCACGCAGGAGACGTTCCTGCGCGCGTACGCGCATCTCGGCACGTTCAATCCCGATCTCGGACGCTTCTCCACGTGGGTGTACCACATCGCGCGCAACGTCGTGCGGACGTTCCTCGGGCGCTCGCAGCGCCGTCCCGCGCTCGCGGAGCTCGGCGAGGAGCAGACCCTCGAGAACACGCTGCCCGACCAGTCGCGCGAGGCCGATCCGGCCGGCGGCGTCTTGCGCGCCGAGGCCGAAGCCGAGGTCCGCGCCGCGCTGGCCGAGTTGCCCGAGCGCACCCGCGCGGTGCTGTCGCTGCGCTTCTACGACAACATGGACTACCAGACGATCGCCTCGACCATGGGGCTGTCGCTGGGCAACGTGAAGACGCTGATCCACCGCGGTAAGCTCGCCCTTGCGCACAAACTGCGCGAGCGGGAGGAGACCGCCCAGGGAAACTGCGCAACCCGGACGTTCCGGGCGGTCGGAGGTCTCGGTGAGCTGCAACTCGTCTGAGGCGCTTTTCGAAGGCTATCTCGACCAGACGCTGGTTCCGGCGCAGCGCGCGCGGCTGCTCGCCCATCTGAGCTCGTGCGGCCGCTGCAAGGGCGTGCTGGACGAGCTGCGCGTCGTCGACGCGCTGCTGGTGTCGCCGCGCGAGATCGAGCTGCCGCAGAACTTCACGTTCGCGACGATGGCCGAGGTGCGTTCGCTCCCCCGGCCGCACGTCTCGACCGCTCCGGTGTACGCGTATCTCGTCTCGTACCTGGTCGCGGCGTGGCTGCTCATCGGCGCGGGCTTCCTGCTCGCGGCGTCCGCCATGCGCGCCTTCGGCGAGACCGCGCTCGACGTGAGCGCGCAGTCGGTCCACACGCTCGGCGTCGTCGGCCACGCCGGCGCGCGCATCTTCGATCACCTCGGTTCGCTCGGGACCATCCTCGGTGCGGCGCTCGTCCTCGACGCCGCGGTCGCGCTCGCGCTCGTCGTCGGCTTCACCGTGGTGCGGCCCCGCCTGGCGGAGCGCCTCCGCTCGTGAACGTTCGCCTCCTCGCGCTGTTCACGACGCTCCTCGCCCTGATCGGCTTCGCGCAAGCGGCGCCGGCCGCCGCGCGCGGGGGCGACGGCGGCGAGACCAAGGTCTTCAGCGACGTTTACGTCGCGCGCGGCGAGACGATCGACGGTGACGTCAACGTCGTGTTCGGCGACGCGACGATCGCCGGCGTGGTGACCGGCGACTGCAACGCGGTGTTCGGGCAGTGCGCCGTCGTCGACGGCGGCGTGGTGCGCGGCCAGATCAACGGCGTCACGAACGATGGCGTTCGCGCTTTCGTGCCCTGGGCGGTGAACCGCGACCACGGCTTCGGCGCGCTGGCGGCCGAGCAGGACCACAACTTCTTCAGCAAGCTGCTGCCGAGCGCGCTCGTCATCTTGTTCTTCCTGCTCTTTCCGGTGCGCATGCGCGTCGCGCTCGACCGGGTCGAGCGGCACCCGGCGCTGTCCGCCGCGGCGGGCGCGGTCGCCGCCGTCGCGATGTTCCCGCTCGCGTTGCTGCTGCTCGTGAGCATCATCGGGATCCCGCTCATCCCGCTCGAAGCCGTCGCGATCATCGTGGGGGTGCTGATCGGCACCGGCGCGATCGCGCTCGTCGTTGGCCGGCGCTTGTGCGAGCTCGTGATGCCCGCCTCGACCCCGTCGCCGCTGATCGCGCTGGTCGTCGGGCTCGTGGTCGTGTCGGCGGCCGAGATCGTGCCGTTCCTGGGCTGGGCCGTCACCGCGCTCGTCTGGCTGATCGGCCTCGGCGCCGCGATCCTGTCGTTCGTCCGGTCCACGCAGCTCGACGGCACGCTGCGCCGGGCCCCGGTCGGCGGAACCGGCGCGACCGGCTGGCGCTGACGAACGCATCCGGGGGAAGAACCGCAGCGACATGGACATCGTGCTCCCGCCGGCCCGCCTCGCGCGCCGCACCGAGCGGCTCAAGCCGTCGACGATCCGCGAGATGCTCAAGGTCACGCAGAATCCGGCCGTGATCTCGTTCGGCGGCGGGCTGCCGGCAGCGGAGCTCTTCCCGGTGGCGGACGTCTCGGCGGCGCAGGACCGCGTGATGCGCACCCGGGGCGCTGCGGCCTTGCAGTATTCCGTGACGGACGGGATCCCCGAGCTGCGCGACTGGGTCGCGGCGCGGCTGCGCGCCCGGCAGAACCTCGACGTGACGGCGGAGGACGTCGTGATCACGGGCGGCTCGCAGCAGGGCCTCGATCTGTACGGGCGCGTGTTCCTGGACGCCGGCGACGTCGTGGCGCTCCAGAACCCGTCGTACCTAGGCGCCATCCAGGCCTTCGACGCGTTCGAGCCGAGCTATCTGCCGATCCCGTCGGACGAGCGCGGCATCATCCCGGACGCCCTCGAAGCGGCGTTCGCGGCGGCCGACCCGCTCCCGAAGTTCCTGTATCTGGTGCCGAACTACGAGAACCCGACCGGCAACACGCTCGCGGCCGAGCGCCGGCCCGAGATCGTCGCGATCTGCGCACGCTTCGGCGTGCCGATCCTCGAGGACGACCCGTACGGCGAGATCTGGTTCGACCGCGAGCCGCCGCCGCCGCTGCTCGCGCGCGCGGCGGCGGGCGCCGTCACGTACCTCGGCACCGGCTCGAAGATGGTTGCGCCCGGGCTGCGCGTCGCGTGGATGGTGATCCCGGACCGCGACCTGCGCGACAAGGTGGTCACCGCCAAGCAGGGCGCCGACCTGCACTCGAGCTCGTACGCGCAGTACGTCTTTCACGCGTACGTCCAGGACGAGCCGCGGCTCGACGCGCACCTGCGCCGCGTGCGGGCGACGTACAAGCAGCGGCGCGACGCGATGACCGCCGCGCTGCGCCGCGAGATGCCGTCGCACGTTCGCTGGAACACGCCGGACGGCGGGATGTTCCTGTGGGCGACGGCGGGCGCGGGTATCGACACCGAGGAGCTCTTCGAGCGTGCCGTGCGCGACGAGGTGGTGTTCGTCCCCGGCCGGCCGTTCTATCCCCAGAAGGACCGCGGCGACGGAATGCGGCTGAACTTCTCCGCGATGAGCGAGGAGCGGATCGCCGAAGGGATCGCGCGCCTCGGGCGCGCCGTCCGGCAGGAGCGCGCGTAGAGCGCAAAAACAGAGCGCACGGCAATACCGAGCTCAATCCGAATTTTTCAGAAGAGGTACCGCGTGGGTCTGGTCGTGACCGGCATCTCCCAAAACGGCGACATCACGGCGCTCGAAGCGGCGCTCAAAGCGGCTGGGCTGCCGCTCGATCCCATTCAGGTGATCGGTCCCGACGACTCGACGCAGGGCGCCGCGTCGTCGATGGGCCTCACCAACACCGGACTCAACATCGGCGGCGGGCAAGGCACCGGCGTTCCCGGGATCACCAGCGCCTCGCCGGCCATGGGCGGCGCGACGCGCTACTTCCGCAACGAGGCGCTCAGCGACCGGCTGGGCGACCTCGAGATCCCGGACGACGAGATGGACAACTACATCGACGCGCTCGGCGCCGGGCGCAGCGTCGTCGCGTACTTCGCGAAAGCCGAGAACATCGCGCAGGTGGAGTCGCTGTTTCGCTCCAGCGGCGAGCTCGTGAAGGTCAAGACGTTCTGAGCGTCGCCGCACCCGCGCTGCTTCGTCTGCGTTTT
>JAXDMB010000255.1:0-2538 GCA_034666325.1 Vulcanimicrobiota bacterium | reverse complement strand
GTACGCCGCGCAATTCGGCCGCTGAAAGCACACGTCCAGGGGAAGATCGACCGCTTCGGGTCGCGACGCGGCCTAACGTCCCGGTGCTCTACGGCCGATGGCTTTCATACATGGGCGATATCTCGTTCGGCCAGACCGTCGGCATGCTCAAGAACGCGATGGACGGCGCGGGGACGGCGCACGGCGTGATCGCGAACAACATCGCGAACGTCAACACGCCGAATTTCCGGCGCGCGGACGTCTCCTTCAAAGAGGCGCTCGCGGCCACGGAAGCCACGCCGGGCGATCCGGACGAGCTCGCGCTCGCGACGGCGTCCGACCGGCACATCCCGATCGGCGGGCCCCAGGACGCGCAGCCGTTCTCCGTCACCACGTCGGTCAGCGACACGCAGCAGATGCGGGTCGACGGCTCCAACGTCGACGTCGATCAAGAGATGGCGAAGCTCTCGCTCAACTCCTCGTATGCCCAGACGATGGGCCAGCTCTTGCAGAACCAGTACTCGCGCCTGCGCCAGGCGATCTCGGAGCGCGTCTAAGCATGGGATTTTACACCTCGATCGAGGTCAGCGCGACCGGCCTTTCGGCCGAGCGGCTCGCCATGGACACGATCGCGAACAACATCGCGAACGTGAACACGACGCGCACCGCCGAGGGCGGCCCGTTCAAACGCCAGCTGGTCGTGTACGCGCAGAAGAACGAGCCGACGTCGGCTTCGGCCAACGCGCTCGCGGACTCGAACGACCCCGCGCGCTCGCGCGCCGGCGTGGACGTGGTCGGTATCGTCAAGGACCAGGGGCCGGACCGGCTGATCTACGACCCGTCGCATCCCGACGCGGACGGCAACGGCTACGTGCACATGCCGAACATCGACATCGTCAAAGAGATGGTCGACATGATGGCCGCCTCGCGCGCCTATGAAGCCAACGTCACCGCGATCCAGGAAGCCCGCGCGATGGGCACCGCCACGCTAGGACTGCTGAAAGCCTGATGGACTACGGAAGCGCGATCTCCAAGGTGCTCCCCGGCACGTTCGTGCCCGACATCGGCGCCGCGACGAGGCTCGACGAGAGCCCGAACGTCGGCCCGATCCCCGGCGGAGCGGCCAACGTCGCCGGAATCGGCGAGACGCAAGGCCCCTCGTTCAAAGACACCGTGAAGTCGATGCTCGCGGACGTGAACGACAAGATCAACATATCGGACCAGGGGCAGCGCGACCTTGCGACCGGCAAGACGAACGACCTCCAAAAAGTCGTCACGTCGGTGGAAGAAGCCAACCTCGCCCTGAACTTCACGATGGCAATGCGCTCGAAACTCCTGGAAGCCTACCAAGAAGTCTCGAGGATGCAGCTCTAAACCCAGCGTTCCGCGGAAGGCAACCACCGAGTAAGGCTGACCCGCGTCGTACGCGGGTCATGCCGTGGCGTCGCGCGAAGCTGCGCCGCCACGATGGGGGCAGATTTGCTTGGCGGGCGGTATCGGCTCGACCATGTTGCCGGGCACGGCGGCATGGCGACCGTGTTCTCCGCGTACGATACGAAGATGGACCGCACGGTCGCCATCAAGCTGCTGCAGCGGCGCCGCGACGACACGGGCGTGCTGCACGAGCGGTTCGCGCGGGAGGCGCGTGCGGAAGGCAAGATCGTACATCCCAACGTCGTGTCCGTGCACGACATCGGCGAGGCCGACGACGGCCGGCCGTTCATCGTCATGGACTACGTCGAGGGCTCGTCGCTGCAGGAGATCATCGCGCAAGAAGGCACGCTGTCGTCCGAGCGCGTCGCGATCATCGGCATGGGGATCGCGCGCGCGCTCGCGGCCGCGCACGCGCTCGGGATCATGCACCGCGACGTGAAGCCGGCCAACGTCATCATCGACGGCCAGGGCGTCCCGCACCTCATGGACTTCGGCCTCGCGCGCGAGCTCCACGACGAAGACCCCGGCGTCACGGCGCCCGGCATGCTGGTCGGCACCGCGTACTACGTCGCGCCGGAGCAGGCGCGCTACGGGACGTCGAGCCCCGCCGCCGATCTCTACTCGCTCGGTGCCGTGCTCTACCACGCGCTCACCGGCGAGCCGCCGTTCACCGGCGACGGCGCGCTCGACGTCGCGCTGCGCCGCTTCGAGGAAGACCCGGCGCAGCTGCGCGTGCTGCTGCCCGCCGCCGATCCCGATCTCGCCGCCGTGATCCACACCTTGCTAGCACGCGACCCGGTCGACCGCCCATGGGACGCCGCCGCAGTCGCCGAACGCCTGGGCGACATCGGCGCCCGCCTACGTGCAACGCGCACAGCCGGCGAACCCCAAGCCCCGCTGTAGCAGCGGTCGCATAGGCAATACGGAGTAAGGCTGACCCGCGTGGTACGCGGGTCATGCCGGGGTTCGCAAGCGTAGCGCCGCGAACCCTAAAGTCTGTGATCCCGCGCGCCGATCAACCTTGGGAAGCGGCCGGACAACCCTCGCACGGTTGAGGTCGCTGCGGATCCTGAACGATGGACGGATCCGCGTTCACCGCACCCGGTGTCCTGCGCTCGCGCAAGA
>JAXDMB010000254.1:0-4337 GCA_034666325.1 Vulcanimicrobiota bacterium | reverse complement strand
CGACACGCGCGCGCCCGCGCGCAGCTTGCGCCCGGGGCGCGCCAGCGCGAGCCACTCGCGCGCCGCCGGGTCGAACGCTGCCTGCGCGCGCGGGCGCAGCAGCAAGAGCTCCGCGCTTCCGCCGTGCTCGCGCACGGCGCGCAAACGCGCGCGCACGACGCGCGTCTCGTTGAGCACGAGCACGTCGCCGGCGCGCAGCAGCGCCGGAAAATCGGCGAACGTGCGGTGCGCGCGCGTGTCGCCTTCGCCGAGCACCAGCAGCCGCGCCGCATCGCGCCGCGCCGCGGGCTCGTGCGCGATCAGCTCCGCGGGCAGCTCGTAGTCGTACGCCGCGACGTCGCGCGGACCGCCGTGGTTCGGGTCCGGCTCCGCGTTCAGCGCGCTGAACCCATCAGCTCGTCGGAACGCGGCTGCGCTCGAAGGAGAGAAACGACTCGAGCTTGCGTTTGTCCTCGTCGAGCATGTCGACGAACAGCACGCCCACCTGGAACGTGTCGCGCTCGAGCGCGCGCACCCAGCGCACCTCGCCGCGCGTGGTCAGAAACGGCGCGCGCTTCAGCGTGAACGTGTAGTGCGTGCCTTTGGGCAGATACTGGTCGGAGATGACGCGCATACCGGTGGCGCTGATGTCGGCGACCGCGGCGCGGAACAGCGTGAACGAGAGCTTGTCCTCGACGACGACGTCGATGAACTTGCGCAGCCGCACGCTGTCGCCGGCTCGTTTCTCATCAGCCATTCGTCACCGATGTCCCGGGGAAATAGAACGCGAGGATGTCGGACGCCGAGCCGCCCGCGGACGCGAAAAACCGTGCTCCCCATTGACAGAGCCCGACGCCGTGGCCACGGCCCGACCCTTCGATGACCAATTGCGGTGCGGCCTGCGCCGCGTCGATGCGGACCGAGCGCAGCCACAGACTGCGCACCACGTCGTACCCGAGTGCGCGCCGGAAGTCCGCCACGGGGATCGTCGCGGTCGTTGTGCCGAGCAGCGCGACGCCGCGCGGGCGGCCGGTGGAATCGGGGTCGGTCAGCGCCGTGCCGGTCAGCGTACCGCCGGTGCGCGCGCCGAACGCCGCGACGGCGCGGTCGAGCCCGACCGCGCGCGACCAGCGGTATTCGGGCGCCGGGGTGCAGTACGGGTCCGTGACGCCGCGCAGATACGGCAGCGGCGCGCCGTTCCAGACCGCCGTGACGTCGGCCGTGTGCCCGCCGCAGCACGACGAGTAGAACACGGACGCCGGCCCGCCGCCGAACACCAGCGTCCGGCCGCGCGACGCTTGGACCGCGGCCGTGGACGACGGGTGCTCCGCTTCGACGCCGCCCCAGCGCTGGTCGCTTTCGTCGGCCCGCACGTCCCACGTGCGCGACAGCGTGCGCCGCGCGAGCGCGAACGTGCGCGCGACGATCGCCTGCGCCTGCAGTGCGGCGGCCGGCCAGGACGGCGGGGACTCCAGCGGTACGACACCCTGCAGGTACTGGTCGACGTCGATCGTCGTGACGAGCATCAGCTTTCCGTCGGGCGTTCCGACGGTCGAGGGCGCGCCGCGCCAGCGCTTTCCGCCGAATGCGAACGTGCCGTCGGGCGCAACCTGCGGCGTCTCACCGCGCGTGTCGCCGGCGACGAGCACGCGGATCTGCGGCGACAGCGGATCCCAGACGTCGAGGCCGCCGGTGGCGACGGTCGTCGCGGCGCCGAGGCTCTTGAGGAACAGCGCGCGATCGATCACAGTAAGCGCTGCTGCGCGCCTTCGCGCGCACGCAGGCCGAGGTGCGCGAGTGCGGACGGCGTCGTCTTGCGGCCTTGGGCCGTGCGCTGCACGAAGCCGATCTTGAGCAGGTACGGTTCCACGACGTCTTCGAGCGTTTCCACGTCTTCGGTCAACGTCGCCGCGATCGCGTTGATTCCCACCGGGCCGCCGCCGTACTGGTTCGCGATCGTATCGAGGTAGGCGCGGTCCAGGCGGTCGAGGCCGCGCGCGTCGACGCCTTCGCGGCGCAGCGCTTCGTCCGCCACCGCGGCGGTGATCACGCCGTCGGCGCGCACTTCCGCGAAGTCGCGCACGCGGCGCAGCAGGCGGTTCGCGATGCGCGGCGTGCCGCGGCTGCGCTGCGCGATCGTGCGCGCGCCGTCGGCGTCCATCGCGATGTCGAGCACGCGCGCGCTGCGCTCGGCGATGCGCTGCAGCTCGGCGGGCTCGTAATACGCGAGATGGTGGACGATGCCGAACCGGTCGCGCAGCGGTGCGGACAGCATTCCGGCGCGCGTCGTCGCGCCGACGAGCGTGAAGCGTTTCAGCGGAAGCTTGATGTTCTTCGCGTACGCGCCGCGGTCGACGATGAAGTCGATCTGGAAGTCTTCCATCGCGGGATAGAGATATTCTTCGACCACCGTGCCGAGGCGGTGGATCTCGTCGATGAACAGCACGTCGCCCGCGTCGAGCGAGGTGAGGATTCCGACGAGATCTTTCGGTTTCTCGAGCGTCGGACCCGATGTCGGGCGCAGCGCGCCGCCGGTCGCGCGCGCGATGAGATTCGCGAGCGTCGTCTTGCCGAGGCCGGGCGGCCCCGAGAAGAGCACGTGCTCGAGCGGTTCGCCGCGCCGCGCCGCGGCGTCGATCGCGATCCGCAGGTTGTCGACGATCTGCTCCTGCCCGACATAGTCCTCGAACGAGCGCGGGCGCAGCGTCGCGCCGTAGACTTCGTCCTCGAGCGACGCGTCGGTACCGACGATGCGCGGCGCGTGCGCGTCCGCTTCCGCGGCCGTCGCGTCCGCCGGGCCGACGATCTTCTTGCGAACGGAGTCCGCGTCGCTCACGCGCTCGCACCGGCGCGCGCGCTGCCCGCCGACGCGTTGCGGCCGCGGTAGATTTCCGCGAGCAGCGTCTCCGCGTCGTTGATCTGCGGCGCGCGCTCGAGCGTTTCCGCGATCATCGCCTCCGCCTCGGTGCGCTTGTACGCGAGCTGCAGCAGCACCGCGAGCGCTTCGCTCGCGAACTCCGGCATCGGCGGCTTTTCCGGCACGCCGCGTTCCGGGGCGTCCTGGATCAGCAAGAACCGCGCGACCTTGCCCTGCAGCTTGGCGACGATGTCGCGCGCTTTTTGCTGGCCGATCCCCGGCAGCGTCTTCAGGAAGACGTGGTCGCCTTCGTCGATCGCGCGCGCGATGCGCGCCATCGGCGCCGAGAACGCGCGCGCCGCGGACTTCGGGCCGATGGACGCGACGGACAGCAGCGCCTCGAAGAACTCGCGCTCGATGCCGTTGGTGAACCCGAAGAACGTGAACCGCCCCGCGTTCCCGTCCAGCGCGAAGTGCGAATAGATTTCGAGCGCGACCGGCCCGGCGTCGGGCACCTTGAACGCGATACTGGGCGGCAGAACGACGTCGTACACGAGCCCGCCGGCTTCCACGCGCACGGCCTCGCCCGCGCGTTCGAGCACGGTGCCTGAAATTCGCGAGAACATCTAAAGGCGCTCCGCCCCAGGCTCCGCGCCCCCCACGCCTTCGGCGCGGGGCCCCCACCGCGCACGCGCGCTCACGATGACGACTTCGCGCGATTCCCCGAGGGCGCGCGTAACAACATGGACGGCGGGCGCGAACGGCGTTGGGGCATCACTACGCCGAGTTCGGCGAAGCGGTCGCGTTGTGCTTCCACGTTCGCGAACGCGATCGCCAGCGCGAGCGCGTCGCTGACGTCGTCCGGCGACGGCGGCGCGGAGAGGCCGAGCAGCTGGATGACCATGCCCTTCACCTGCGACTTCGCCGCCGAGCCGCTGCCGGTGAGCGCGCGCTTGACCGATGCGTGCGCGAGGTCGTGCACCGCGATGCCGTGCGCGCCGGCGGCGAGCGCGAGAACGCCGCGCGCGTGGCCCATCAGCACGGCGGTCTGCGGGTGCTCGTACGCGGTCCACAGCTCTTCGAGCACCATGCAGTCCGGCCGCGTCGCGCGAACCACCTCCACCATCGCGTCGTGCAGCTGCACGAGCCGCCGCTCGAGCGAATTTTTCGGGTTCGGCTGCAGCACCCCGCCTTCGATCAGCCGCAGCCCGCCGTCGCACACTTCCACGACGCCATAGCCCGTCGTGCGCAGGCCTGGATCGACGCCGAGAATTCGCCGCGCGGTCACTATCCGCCCGAGCGCATCACGGTGAGGTTCACCGACTCGCCGGGTTTGACGCTCGCGTTCGCTTCGGGCTCCGTGCGCACGACCTGGCCGTCCTGCAGCGAGCTGTCCTGCGTGTACGCTGTGTTGCCGATATGGTAGCACTGGTCGAGCAGCGCGCTCTTCGCGTCAGCGACCGACAAGCCGGTGACTTCGGGAATGCAGCCCGACACGCTG
>JAXDMB010000253.1:0-4061 GCA_034666325.1 Vulcanimicrobiota bacterium | reverse complement strand
CAGCGAGCTGTTCGCCTGATTGTTCTGCAGCGCGGTGAACAGCAGCGTCGTGCTGTCGGTGAGGCCGTAGCGCAGCTTGATGAAGTCGCCGATGTTCGCGCTCTCGCCGCCGTGCGCGTAGTCCAGGCCGCTCTGATCGGTGTACTGCTGGAACGTCAGCGGGCTGTTGCCCGCGCGCTTGGTGTGCAGCAGCGCGATCCCGAGCTTGCCGATGGAGCCGGTCTCGCCGATCTGGTAATTATACTTGTCGAACGTGCCGTAGGACGACGCGAACTTCGTCTGCCACGTCTGCGTGGGCTGCAGCGTGCGGAAGTTCACCGAGCCGCCGAGCGCGCCGGCCTGCGCGCCGAAGTTCACGCCGGCGCCCGAGAACAGGTCCGTGTTGACCGAGCGCAGGTTCGTCGCCGCGCCGGGCGCGCCGAGCGGGATGCCGTCGAGTGTCACCGCGGTCTGCGACTCGTCGCGGCCGCGCAGCGAGATCGTCTGCGGCGCGTTGGGGTCGTTGGAATCCTGGGTCACGTCGACGCCGCCGATGGACGACAGCGCGTCGGTGAGCGAGTCGGAGATCCGGCGCACGCCGCTCGAGTCGTCGATGTCGGTCGTCACCACGGTGACGCGCGCGCGGACCGAGCCGATGATCTTCAGGCCCCCGGTGTCGGTGCTGTTGGACGTGGTCGTCTGCGCGACCGCCGGCTTCTGCGTGCCGAGATCGACGTCCACCGCCACTTGCTTGTTGCCCAGCACCTCGAACGCCGCCGAGGTGACGCCGGTGAAGCCGCTCTTGCTCACGCGCACGCGGTAGATGCCGCTCGGCACGTCGGTGTACTTCACGATGCCGCTCTTGGTCGTGAGCGCGCTCGCGACGGTCGGACCGATCAAGAAGACGCGCGCATCCGCCAGCGCTTGCTGCGCCGCGGCGTCCTTCACGGAAACTTGAATGATCCCGGTCTCACTCGAACTCTGCGCGCTCGCCGGGACGATCGTGCCGATCATCGTCGCGAACAGCGCCAGCGCGAGCATCGCCGCGGACCAGCGGCTCGGTGCCCTGCTCATATCGTGCGAAATCCTGCCATGAGGGTCTGTGCTGTTCCTGAGAACGTCGCCCGGAAGGCCAACGTTTAATCCGCGCTTTCTTCGATGGCGGCCAGGAACCGGGCGCCGAAGTCCGCGAGCTTCTTTTCCCCCACCCCGCTGATGCTCCGCAGCTGCGCCGGGGTGCGGGGAACCTCACGGGCCATCGACCGCAGCACCGCGTCGCTGAACACCACGTACGGCGGCACGTCCCGCTCGCGCGCGATCTCGCGCCGCAGGGCGCGCAGGATGCCGAACAGGTCGCGGTCGTACGCTTCGTCGTCGCCCGCGCGCGGCGCGGCCGGCGCCCGCCCGCGCCTTCCGCCGGCCGGCGCGACCGCCTCGCGCACCACCACGGGCGTCCGCTGCACGAGCGCGCGCTTCCCCGCATCCGTGACCGACACGACGTTGTGCCGCGCCGCGTCCTGCGCGATCAATCCGAGGCGGAGCAGCTCGTCGGCGAGATGGCGCCAGGCATGCCGGTCGCGGTCCTTGCCGATGCCGTACGTCGAGAGCCGCTCGTGGTACCAGCGCTCGATCTTCTCCGTCTTCGCGCCCACCAGCACGTCGATCACGTGCGCGATGCCGACCCCGTAGCCGTGCGACTCGCGCACGCGGTAGATGCACGACAGCAGCTTCTGCGCGTCCACCGTCGCGTCGAACGACGCGCGGGGCTGCAGGCAGTTGTCGCAGTTGTCGCAGCGCTCGTGCGGGTACGTCTCGCCGAAGTACGCGAGCAGCTCGCGCCGCCGGCAGCCGTTGGAGTACGCGTAGCGCTTCACGCGCTCGAGCTGATCGCGCGCGGCGGCCTGTTCGCTTTCGGGCTTCTCCTCGACGAAACGCTCCACACGCGCGATGTCGCCGTACGCGAAGAACCACGCGCAGTCGGCCGGCAAGCCGTCGCGCCCCGCGCGGCCCGTCTCTTGATAATAGCCTTCCAGGCTGCGCGGCACGTCCCAGTGCACGACGAAGCGCACGTTCGACTTGTCGATGCCCATCCCGAACGCGATCGTCGCGCACATCACGCGCACGTCGTCGCGAATGAACGCCTCCTGGCGCTTCGCGCGGGTCGCGGAGTCGAGCCCGGCATGGTACGCGAGCGCGGGAATCCCGGCAGACGTCAGCGCGTCGGCGAGCTTGTCGCTGTTGGCGCGGCTGCCGGCGTACACGATGCCCGCTTCGTCGTCCGGCCGCGCGCGCAGCCACTTCACCAGCGCGTCCGCCGTGCGCTGCGTGTGCAGCACGCGATACGTCAGGTTCGCGCGGTCGAACGACGCAACGTGCACCGCCGGGCGCCGCAGTCCCAGCTGCGCGACGACGTCGTCGCGCACGCGCGCCGTCGCGGTCGCGGTGAACGCGCAGAACGGCACGTCCGGAAAACGCTCGCGCAGCGGTGCGATGCGCCGGTACTCCGGCCGGAAGTCGTGACCCCACTCGCTGATGCAGTGCGCCTCGTCGACCACGAACCGCTCGACGTTCCAGCGCTCGAGATCGTCGCTGAAGCCCGGCAGCGTGAGGCGCTCGGGCGCGACGTAGAGCAGCTTGTACTCGCCGCGCTCGAGGCGGTCGAGACGGCGCCGCAGCTCGGGCCATTCGAGCGAGGAGTTGAGCGCCGTCGCCGGGATGCCGGCCGTGTCGAGCGCGTCGACCTGGTCCTTCATCAGCGCGATCAGCGGCGAGATCACGACGGTCAGACCGGGCGTCAGGACGGCCGGGAGCTGGTAGCACAGCGACTTGCCGCCGCCGGTGGGGAGGAGCGCGAAGACGTCGCGGCCGTCGAGCACGTCGCGAACGATCGCCTCTTGGGACGGACGGAACGTGGGGAACCCGAACCAGCGCTCGAGGGCCTCGCGCAGCTCCGCCGTCTGGACAGCCATGAGCGTCATCGCTTCGCCGTCTGCGCCCCCGCGACCGTCCGGCAAGGGCGCGCCGCGAATGGGCACCAGGAAAGCCGGGCACCCACCGGCGTACAGACAGGTAGCAAGAAAGGGTCAAACTGTGCGGGTGGGCAGTTTTCTCCGGCAGCTGTTCGAGTGGGCCGAGAAGCCGTGTGTCCTGACGATTCGCGTCGCTTCGACCGCGAGCGAGGTTCGCGTGACCGGCGTCCTGCGGCCGTACTACTCGGTCAGCTCGCTGCACGGCTGGGCGCTCGTGCCGCCGCAGCAGCACGGCGGCTTCGCGGCGATGAAGCTGACCCAGCTCCACCTCGCCGACGCGACGCTGCGCGAGGTCGTGATGGACGGCCGCGGCCGCCGCCTGCGTTTCTCGAGCCGCAACGACGTCGTGTTCGAGCTGGAACGCGACGACGCGATCCTGACCGCCCCGCCGCGCACGGTCCGCGACGGCCGGTATCTCTACGTGGGGGGCCGCCGCAAGCGCGTGGCCGAGCCTTGGATGCTGCAGTGACGGCGGCGTCCGCGGCCGGGTCCCCGCGGCCCGGCCGGTTGCGGCGTCACAGGAAATCGGGCTCGGAGACGCTACCATCGACGCGATGCTGCTCGTGCTGGCCGTCGCGTTCGAGGCTTTGGCGGGCGTTCGCGCGATTGTGCGAATGCTGTCGACCGCGGGCGGCCGGCCGCTGACGCACGCCGGTGTGCCTGCCGAGGCGATCGCGGTGGTCGTGCCGGTGCTCGACGAAGAGGCGCGCGCCGGGGCGTCGCTCGCCGCGCTCGCGCGGTGCGGGCCGGAAGTCTCGGAGATCGTGGTCGTGGACGGCGGCTCGGCGGACGGGACGCGTGCCGTTGTTGAAGCGGCGGCCACGCGCGATGCGCGCGTGCGGTTCGTAGACGCGTCAGCGGTGGCGCACGGATGGAACGGCAAAGCCTGGAACCTCGATTCCGGCCTGCGCGCAACGAGCGCGCCGTGGATCGCGACCATCGATGCGGACGTGCGCGTCGGCCCGACGCTGCTCGCCGATGCGGTCGCGCGCGCGAACGCCGACGGGCTCGGCGCGCTGAGCGTCGCAACGCGCCAAGAGCTGCCCGATGCCG
>JAXDMB010000252.1:0-15097 GCA_034666325.1 Vulcanimicrobiota bacterium | reverse complement strand
AGAACGAGGCGGCAGTACACTTAAGACCTCCGCAAACGTCTGCGCCCGCCGCGTCCCCGCGACAACACCGCGAACACGGAGAGCCCGGTCAAATCCGGCGGCTAGCGTTGCTTCGTCCACGCCTATGCGGCGTCGCCGCCGCGTGCCGCTGCCACGATCGCTGCTGCGGACGCGCGCGCCAGATCGATATCCTCCGGATATTTGAGCACGCTCCCAAGCGAGGGCTCAAACACGTCTTCGCCGAGGCGATCGGCGCCGAGCAGCTGCAACGTCTGTGCCCAGTCGAGAGATTCGGCGATTCCGGGCGCTTTGCGCAACTCGCGCTCGCGCAACGCCGCCGATGCGCGCGCGACATCGCTCGCTAGCTCGGACGGAACGCCGGGCAGATGCAGCCGCAGTATCTCGATCTCGCGCTCGACGGACGGGTGCCCGATCCAGTGATAGAAGCAGCGCCGCTTGAGCGCGTCGTGCAGATCGCGCGTGCGATTCGACGTGAGAACGACGATGGGCGGGTGCACGGCGGCGATCGTTCCGCGCTCGGGAATCGAGATCGCGAAGTCGGCCAGAAACTCGAGCAAGAACGCCTCGAACTCGTCGTCCGCACGATCGATCTCGTCGATCAGCAGCACGATGCTGCGCTCACGCGTCGCACCGAGCGCGGCGAGCAGCGGCCGGCGAATCAGGAAATCGTCTCCGTACAGATCGGGCGTCCGTTCCCGCGAGGCTTCCGCGGCCCGAATCGCAAGAAGCTGCTTGCCGTAGTTCCAATCGTACGCCGCAGCCGCCAGGTCGAGCCCTTCATAGCACTGCAGCCGCAGGAGCTGCGCCCCAAAGACGCTAGCCAGAGCGCGCGCCGCATCGGTCTTCCCGACCCCGGCATCCCCTTCGAGCAAAACGGCACGCTTGAGGCTGACCGCGCACGCGAGCGCAGTCGCCAACCCGGAATCGGCAACATACCCCGCCTCGAACAGGCGTCGCCGAAGATCATCCACATCGACGGGTTGCGGCATGAGCGCGGGTTCTTGACGGCAGCGACGGATTCCGGCCACGTTGCCCTCCGCCTGCTCCGCTATAACTGTGCGAACGGGTCCATCAGCCACTCAATGATCGCTTTGGCGCCGCTATCACAACGTCGGCGCCGAGAACGGCCTGGGCAGCGGTTGCGCTCTCACCACGTGAAGCGCGCCGTTCTGGATTACGATCGACGCGTTGGCTTTGCCCTTCGTGAACCGTCCAGGCTCGATTTCCGTGACTCCGTCGAGTCGCCGCTCTGCGGCGAGTTCGTGTACGCGATCGATCATCGCTTTGCGAATTTCCTCATTGTTCATCGTGCTCACTTTTGCGCTACGAGTATGAAGACCAGCCGAGAGATTGGCGGAATCGCACTCCGGGGCCGACGCCTCCTGCAACTTGTATTAATCGACGAGACAGCTGCGGACTCAGTTACGGGGCACTCACAGATCACGGTGCCGCCGAGCGATCTAGGGCATCGCGCAGCTCGGAAATGACCCGGCCATCTTCTGCCGCATGAAAAGCCGTTGAACCGTACCGCCCGATCTTCTGAAGCACGATTCGATGCTCAAACTTTCCCTCGCACATGTCTCGCACGACGTTGTATGCATCTAAACCTTGTGCAAGTATGACCTGAGGCTGCAGCATTGATAACTGGTCCCACAATGTCATGCGGTCCCTCCACACGTCGTGCTCATCTACTTTTGACCGAGCCGGTAGCGGACATTTTACGAGCGGCAGCCAGGCAAACTCTGCCGCCTCGATACGTAGCGCCGTGAAGATTGGCATATTGAAGTCACGATAAAACGGAATCTGCGGAAGCATTGACAGCCAGTCGGCGTACGCACGTTCGTAGTCTGCAACGGTGCCTGAGGAGCCCCACGCGTCAAAGCTTTGTCGGCTCGCATCATACTCAGACGAACTGAGTACGGAGGCATTTGGATAGAAGCTCACAGTCACTAGGCGCGCAGGCTTGTCTACCGGAATGAAGCCGGGCTCCAGGGGACGCGTCGCGTCGCGGCCGATGGAGACGTAATGCTTCAATGGATCGGTCTGGTAAATGATTGCGCCAAGTCGGGCGAACCGCTCTACAATGCCGCGGTAAGAACTCACTAGGCAAGGATTACTTAGATCGGCTCAGGGCCTCCTCCAAGCGGACGTTTCGCGTGCCGGTCGTACTCACATGGCGCTCTCGGGCGAGGGTGGAGTTAATCATGCTTGAACGGGTTTGGAGTCATTACTGGTGCCGTCTTGACGCCGCTCGGTCTGTGGGCGCCGAAAAGCAGCCGTCCACTATACCAACGGTCGGTATTGACCGCTATACCGCGGAGTGGTATAGTGTCGGGCGTGACGTTCGCCGACCGCGGAACGGAGGATCTTTACAACGGTGTCTCGTCGATCGCTTCGCGAAAGGTCGTCCCGGCAGCTTTACGGCAGCGCGCGCTCGACAAGCTCACCCTCTTGGCTGCGGCCGTGGAATTGCGCGATCTCCGCATACCGCCCGGAAATCGGCTCGAAGCGCTCAAAGGCAACCGCGCCGGCCAGTACTCCATTCGTATCAACGACCAGTATCGCATTTGCTTTCAGTGGACCGATGCGGCGCCCATAGGCGTCGAGATCGTCGACTATCACTAACCGCCTTCAGGTATCAGCGCACATGGTTCGCATTCCGACGCATCGTAGGCCAGTTCTGCCCGGTGAAATTCTCTTTCGCGAGTTCCTCGAACCGCTCGGGATCTCGCAGACTGCATTCGCCAAGCGGCTCGGCATCACGCACCACCGGCTGAACGAGATCATCCGCGGCAAGCGCGCGGTGACGACCGACACGGCACTGCGCCTCGCGCGAGTGCTCGGCACGACGCCCGACGTGTGGCTCAACATGCAGCAAGCCGTCGACCTGTACGACGCGATGCACTCATCGGGATCGAAGGAAATCGCGCGCTTGGAGCCTCTGCCGGAACTTCGGATCGCCTAGGATCGCGACGGAGCCTCCCCGGCACGACGCACCTCCGGCGTCACGACGCTGCCGTGCGACCTTTGGTGCCCGCTGGCGAACGGAGGAACTTTCTTCGTCCCATCGGTAGCTTCCGGGCCCGCGCTTTTCCACGGAGACGCTTCATGCAGATCGATCTCACCGTCAACGGGAAGCGAACGTCGCTCGACGTCGAGCCGCGCTTGCTCCTGGCGCACGCGCTCCGCGATTACCTGAACCTCACCGGCACGCACATCGGGTGCGACACGTCGAGCTGCGGCGCGTGTACCGTGCTGCTCGACGGCGTGTCGGTCAAGAGCTGCACCGTCTTCGCCGTGCAGGCGAGCGGCCAGGAAGTCACCACGATCGAGGGGATCGGCACGGCGGATTCGCTCCATCCGATGCAGGAGGCGTTCTGGTCGGCGCACGGCTTGCAGTGCGGCTACTGCACCACGGGAATGATCGTGAGCGCGGTCGACCTGCTGCGGCGCAACCCCGATCCGAGCGACGACGAGATTCGCGCCGGGCTCGAAGGCAATCTCTGCCGCTGCACGGGTTATGAGAACATCGTGAAGTCCGTGCGCGCGGCCGGCGCCGCGATGCGCAGCGGCGAGGCGCGCCACAGCGTGAGCGAGCTGATGCCGATCCATCCTCCCATCGAGGAGCCGCCGCCCAGCGGCGAGGCGATCATTCCGCAGCAGCTGCAGGAGACGAAAGCATAATGGCGTTCACGACGATGGTCGGCGCGCGCATCCGGCGCCGCGAGGATCCCCGCCTCATCACCGGCCGCGCGACCTATGTGGACGACGTGCGCCAAGTGGGCACCTCGTACGCCGCGTTCGTGCGCAGCCCGTACGGCCACGCGAAGATCACGAGCATCGACACGTCCGCGCTGAAGGGCAACGAGCACGTCCTGGCGGTCTACACCGGCGACGATCTGCACCACGCGCACAATCTCAAGTCGTCGCTGCCGGTCGCGCACAAGATGGCCGGCCTCAAGACGCCGCCGCACTACGCCCTGGCCCTCGACGAAGTGCGGTTCGTCGGCGATCCGGTCGCGATCGTCGTGGCCGACTCGCCGTACCGCGCGCGCGACTTCGCCGAGCAGATCGTCGTGGAGTACGAGCAGCTGCCGGCGGTCGTCGATCCCGAGAAAGCCGCCGCCGGGCCGCCGTACGTGCACGAGTCGCTCGGCACGAACGTCGCGTTCACGATGCCGTTCAGCGCCGGCGATCCCGACAAGGCGTTCGCGGAAGCGGACGTCACCATCAAGCAGCGCATCGTGAACCAGCGCGTGGCGCCGGTACCCATCGAGCCGCGCTCCATGGTCGCGAACTACGACGCCGGAATGCAGCAGCTCACGCTGTACTCCGCGACGCAGATTCCGCATCTGCTGCGCACGCAGCTCGCCGTGGTGCTGGGCTTGCCGGAGAACAAGATCCGCACGATCGCGCCCGAAGTCGGCGGCGGGTTCGGCTCGAAGCTGAACGTCTATCCCGAAGAAGTCGTGGTGAGCTGGGTCGCGATGCAGCTCGAACGCCCGGTGAAGTACATTGAGACGCGCTCGGAGTGCTTCCAGGCGATGATCCACGGCCGCGATCAGATCGACGACCTGGAGATCGCCGCGAAGAACGACGGCACGATCACCGGCCTGCGTCTGAAGATCACGGCGAACATGGGCGCGTATCACCAGCTCCTCACGCCCGTGATTCCGACGCTGACGCTGCTGATGGCGCACGGCTGCTACCGGTTCGAGAACATCTCGGCCGAAGTGGTCGGCGTGTTCACCAACACGATGTCAACCGACGCCTACCGCGGCGCCGGCCGCCCCGAAGCGACGTTCTTCATCGAGCGCGCGATCGATCTGGTGGCGAACCGCCTGAAGCTCGACCCGGTCGACGTGCGGCGCAAGAACTTCATCGCGTCGACCTCGTTCCCGCACACGACCGCGACCGGGCTCACGTACGACTCGGGCGATTACGAGAACACGATGGACAAAGCGCTCGCGATCATCGATTACGCGGGCCTGCGCAAGCAGCAGGAAGAGCTGCGCAAACAGGGGCGGTATCTCGGCATCGGCGTGTCGACGTACGTCGAGGTGTGCGGGATGGGTCCGTCGGCCGCGATGCCGGCCGCCGGCTGGGACTCCGCGCAGATTCGCGTCGAGCCGACCGGCAGCATCACCGTGCTCACCGGCGTGTCGCCGCACGGCCAAGGACAAGAAACCACGTTCGCGCAGATCGTCGCCGACGAGCTCGGCGTGCCGATTGATCAGGTCAGCGTGATTCACGGCGACACCGACAAAGTGCAGTACGGCGTCGGCACGTTCGGTTCGCGCGGCACGGCGGTCGGCGGCGCCGCGCTCAAGCTCGCAATCGACACGATCCAGGCGAAGGCGATCAAAATCGCGGCGCACCAGTGGGAAGCAAATCCCGACGACCTCGAGTACCGCGACGGCAAGATTCAGGTCAAGGGCGATCCGTCCAAGACGATGTCCACGCCGGAGGCGGGCTTCCTCGCGTTCATGGGCGACAATCTGCCGCCGGGCCTGGAGCCCGGTCTCGACGCCACGCGCCGCTTCGAACCGCCCAACTTCGTGTTCCCGTTCGGCACGCACGTCTGCGTGGTGGAAGTCGACGCGCGCAGCGGTGAGGTGAAGGTCCTGCGCCACGTCGCGGTCGACGACTGCGGCCGTCTGCTCAACCCGATGATCGTCGAAGGACAAGTGCACGGCGGCATCGCGCAAGGTCTCGCGCAAGCCCTGTTCGAGGAAGTCGTGTACGACGACGACGGCCAGCTTCTGACGGGAACGCTGATGGACTACGCGATCCCGCACGCGGAGCAAGTGCCGCACTACGAGCTCGACCACACCGTGACGCCGACTACCGTGAACCCGCTCGGGATCAAGGGCGTCGGCGAAGCGGGGACCATCGGTTCGACGCCCGCGGTCGCAAACGCGGTGATCGACGCGCTCGCACCGTTCGGCGTGGTGCACATCGACATGCCGCTCAAACCGGAGAAGCTCTGGACCGCGATGCAGCCGAAGAACGGGAGCGTGTGATGATTCCAGCAGCGTTCGACTACGTCCGCGCGACCAGTGTCGAGGACGCGATCCGTCTCCTCGAAGAGCACGGCGAAGACGCGAAACTCCTTGCCGGCGGCCACAGCCTCATCCCGATGATGAAGCTGCGGCTGGCCGCGCCGTCCGTGCTCATCGACATCGCGGGCATCCCGCAGCTCGACGGCATCCGGGTGAGCGGAAACCGCGTGACGATCGGCGCGCTCACCAAGCACGCGGCGCTGGCCGCGAGCGACGACCTGCGCAAGAACGCCGGCGCGCTGTACGATGCGGCGAACGATCTCGGCGATCCGCAAGTGCGCAACCGCGGCACGATCGGCGGCGCGTCGGCGCACGGCGACCCGTCAGCGGACTACCCGGCGGTGCTGCAGGCGCTGGAAGCAACGTTCACGCTGACCGGCAAAGGCGGAACGCGCGAGCTGCGGGCGGCGGACTTCTTCCGCGGCATGTTCGACACGGCGCTCGACGCGCACGAAGTACTGACGCAGATCGCATTCGACGCAGCGCCGAGCTCGGCGTACGTGAAGTTCCACCACCCCGCCTCGCACTACGCGGTAGTCGGCGTCGCAGCAGCGCTGAACCTGACCGGCGGAATGATCGACTCCGCACGCGTCGCAATCACGGGCATCGGCGACTCGGCATTCCGCGCAAGCGGCGTCGAATCAGCGCTGCAGGGCGTGAACGTGAGCGACGAAGAGGCGGTGCGCGCCGCCTGCGCCGGCGCGGCGCGCGGCGTAACAGCCCGCTCGGACACATTCGCATCGGCAACCTATCGCGCCGCGATGGCGGACGTGTTCGCAGCGCGCGCCGTAGCGAAAGCCGCATCGGCGCGCTAAACATCAATGTCACCCTGAGCTTGTCGAAGGGCGGTGCGGAGCCAGCAGCATGTTCCTAGCTTCGCACCATGCTTCGACAGGCTCAGCATGACATGGTGGTCAGTTCGTCAGCGCCGTTTTAGCGTCTCGCCGACCGCCAGCATCACGATCACCGTGATGCCGATCCCGACGATCCACGCGACGAGGCCCTCTCCCACCGGACCGGCGCTCGCGAGCGAGTAGCCGCCACGGTCGTCCGGATGGTGCAGCGAGTCCACGTACGCCGCGAGCGCGTCGAGGTCGGCTTGCGGGATCAGGCGCTCGTCGAACTTCGGCATGATTCCGGGCCCGACGCGCACCGCTTCCGCCGTTTGCAGCGGCGTCGACTGGAGCAGCGCCGGCGCGAGCCAGCCGAAGCCCGCCACCGCGCCGGTTCCCGTCGCTCCGTGGCACGCTTGGCAATTTTCTTCGAAGATCTTGCGGCCGCGGGTGAGCTCACCGCTTGCATGCACGGCGGGTTTGTCCGGACCCTTTCCGCCGTGCGCGACCACGTACGCGATGATCGCGTCGATCTGATCGCGCGGAAACGACGGCGGGCCGCGCATCGGCTCGGTCCCCGGCACTTCGAGCGGCATGCGGCCCGTGGCCATTTGAAAGTCCAGGTCCGCCGCGCCGGTGCCGATCAAGCCCGGCGCCTGCGGCGTGCCTTGCAGCTTGTCGCCGTGGCACGCGAGACAATGCAGCGCGTACAAATCGCCCCCGACCTTGACCATGTCGCGCGAAACCGTCCCAGGCGCCGCAACGTGCGTGAGTCGCGGCTTCGGCTGCCCGGCCGACGTTTGCGATGCTAGTATCGCTGCGGGCGGTGTCTGCGATGCCGGCAAACCTGCGGCCGTCGCTTGCGGCTCAAACGCGAGCAGTACCGCGGCAATGACCGCGATCACGGCGTCGGAACGGGTTCTTCCTCGAACCCGCCTTCGTCGCCGCGCTTCAGCACCACGCGCGCCGGATGATCTTCCTCGTACGCGTGACGCGACTGCAGCTCCACGCAGACGCGCCACGCGATCACCGCCGCGACCGGCGGCAGCACCAGCACGGCGACGCGGTAGAACCATGCCAGCTGCTGCACCGAGATGCTCCACAGCCGCGCCTGGATGTCGTCGCTTCCCGCGAGCAGCAGCAGCCCCGCGAACGTCAGCGCCGCAACACCGAACGATGTGCGCAGCGGGTTCTGCCAGGGCAGCTGCAGCAGCTCGTGATACGCGCGGTCGCGCGTCACCAGCCGCTCGAACCACGGCCACACGTACAGCGCCCCGAAGAAGAACAGCGGCAGCACGACACCCGGCCAGAGCAACGCCGAGATCGTGTGGCCGAACGCATGAATCGCCCACGGCGGCGCGACGCGCAGCGCGCCGTCGAGCCAGCCGACGTACCAGTCGGGCTGTGCCGGCGACGACACCGTCCACGGATCGTACGGCCCGTACAGCCACACCGGATTGATCTCGACGAGCCCGCCCAGCAGCAGCAGCCCGCCGAACGTCGCCGCCATCAGCGCGAGCGACTTCACCGTATACGTGGGCCACAGCGGCGAGCCGGTCACGTTGTCTTCGCGCTTCCCACGCCCCGGAAACTGCGTGTGCTTCTGGCGCCACAGGATCGCAAGGTGCAGCGCGATCAGCCCGCCGAGCGCGAGCGGAATGAACAGGATGTGAATCGCGTACAGCCGGTTGGTGATCTCCGGGCTGGGAAAACCGCCGCCGAAGAACAAGTACGCGACCCACGACCCGATCACCGGAATCGCGAGCGCAATCGAGTCCGCGATGCGCAGCCCCGCGCCGGAAAGCTGATCGTCCGGCAGCGAATAGCCCGTGAACCCGTCGCCCATCACCAGCAGCAGCAGCGTCAACCCGACGATCCAGTTGAGGTCGCGCGGCTTGCGGAACGCGCCGGTGAAGAAGATGCGCGCCATGTGTACGATGATGGCCGCGGCGAACACCAGCGCGCACCAGTGGTGCGCCTGGCGGATCAGCAGCCCGGCGCGCGTCTCGAACGAAATGCGCAGCACCGACGCGTACGCGTCCGACATCGTGCGCCCGTCCAACGACGGCACGCCGCTGCCGTGATACACCGCGTGATGCGACGAGGGATGGAAGAAGAACGTCAGATACGTCCCGCTCGCGAGGATGAAGATGAAGCAGTAGAGCGCGACCTCGCCGAGCATGAACGACCAGTGGTCGGGAAACGCCTTGCGCAGCGCATGCCGCAAGAACGGCGCGGCACCGAGCCTGTCGTCGAGCCCGAGCACGAGCCGGCGAATCATCAGCCCGGCGTCTCCCACGCGTCCGGCCCGACGAATCCCGACATCGTACCGCTCGCGCGCACCGTGCCGTCCGCATCGATGCGCAGCGGAAGTTGCGGCAGCGAGCGTGCAGCCGGCCCGAACACCACCGTGCCGCCGTCCAGCACGTCGAACGTCGACTGATGGCACGGGCACATCAACTGCTGCGGCCCTTCCCGATACAGCGCGACCGGACAACCCGCGTGCGTGCACACTTTGGAGTACGCGATGAACCCCTGCGGCGCCCAGTCCCGGCGCGCGTCGGGAAGCCGCAGCGCATCCTGCTGCACCCGCACCAGCATGATCGCGTCGTTCGCCATGTTCATCGCGTGATCGGGCCCGACTTGTCCCTCGGGGAACGCCGTCACGACGCTGCCGACTTCCAGCAATTCCGCGCGCACGAGCGAACCGTCCTCACGCACCAGCCGCAGTCCCGGTTTCCAGCTGCTCGTTCCCACTTGCCCCTGCGGGCTCGGCCCCAGCGAACGCGCGGGAAACAGCGCCGCGACGCCCAGAAATCCGAGCGCGCTCCAGCCGAGACGCACGAGCCACGTGCGCCGTCCCACGATCTCCGCTTCGCCCGAGACCAGCCGCGACACGGCGTCCCCGCGCTCGGCTTCAGGCGCGCGCAGCGGATGCTGTTCGTCGACCACCTGTTCGTGCGGCAACAGCTCGCGGCTCCACGTCACGAGCGCGCCCGCGATTCCGAAGCACGCGAGCGCGAGCGCGGCGCCTTGAACCTGCGTCGAACCGCCGAGCACGTACGCCGCCCCGAATACGACGCTGCCCGCGATCGATAATGCGAGCCACAGCGCGGCATGCAGCTCGCCGCGCTTCTCCGAGCGGTTCACCGGACGAAGTAGATCGTGGCCCAGATCCCGAGCCACACGACGAACACGAAGTGCCAGTAGTATGAGATCGCCTCGGCGCCCGCCGCGTGCTCGGCACGAAAACCCGGCTTGCGAACGCCGGCGGCGAGAAACGCGAGCATAAAGATCCCGGCCGTCACGTGCGCGGCGTGAAAGCCGGTCATTCCGTAGAACATGGAGCCGTATGCGTGCGACGCGAACGTGAACTCGTTCTTGGTCCAGCCGTGCACCGTCTCGGCGAGAAACAGCACGGCGCACGCGAGCGTCGCGAGCAGCCAGATCCGCGCGCGCACCGTGCGGTCCGCGTGGACGTCGCGAATTGCGAGAAACGTCAAGAGGCTCGAAACCCCGAGCAGCGCGGTGCCGACCGACGACTCCACGGTGTCGAGCTGCACGCCGGGGGGCGGCCACTGCGCGGTGCGGCCGCGCAGGTCGAAATATGCGGCGAACCACGCCGCGAAGAACATCAGCTCGGACGCGAGGAACAAGATGACGCCGAGGATCAGCGCATGTCCTCGTACGGCCAGGCGATCAGCGCCCGCGGGAAAGCCGATGCGTGACGACATCATTTTTTCATTACCCCGCCCTGAGCTTGGTGAGACGTCCGACAAGCGGGTACGACAGCCCCATGCTCGTGCGTTCCGCCGCGCTCGCTGCAACGCTCGCCCTCGCGGGCTGTGCGGCGATTCCACACGAGGCGACGCAGCAGGCAGGCGTGATGCAGGGCGTCTGGGCGCTCTTCATCGGAACGGCGGCCGTGGTGTACGCGCTCGTCGCGGGGCTCATCATATGGGCCGCGATCGCCTACCGGCGCCGCGATCCGGCGACGGTGCAGGGCGCCGGGTTCTCGCAGAACATCGGGCTCGAGCTCGCGTGGACCGCGATCCCGCTGCTCGTCGTCGCGGGTTTGTTCGCGGTGACGTACCCCGCGGAGCGGCACGTCGAGAGCATCGTCACGCCGCCGGCCGAGACCGTGCAGGTCGTCGGCTTTCGCTGGTCGTGGCGCTTCATGTACCCGCGCGAGCACGTCGCGGTCGAGGGCACGATGGAACGCCCGCCGGAGCTCGTTCTCCCCGCCGGACGCACGACGGAGATCCGGCTGTCATCGAGCGACGTGATCCACGCGTTCTGGGTGCCGGCGTTCCTGTTCAAGCGCGACGCGATCCCGGGCATCGTGAACGTGTACGACTACACGCCGCTGCGTGAGGGCGTCTATCCGGGCCGCTGCGCCGAGTACTGCGGCACGTACCACGCGCACATGGCGTTCACGGTGCGCGTCGTGTCGCCCGAAGCGTTCGCGCGCTGGCTGCGCGAGCACGGGAGCGCCGCGTGAGCGCGGTCGCCTCACCGCCGCGCGAGCTCGCGAAGACCGGCATCGTCGCGTGGCTCGTCACGACCGACCACAAGCGCATCGGCATCCTGTACATGCTGACGAGCCTCGGATTCTTCCTCATCGCCGGCTTCCTCGCGGACGTCATCCGCCTGCAGCTCGCCGCGCCGCAGCAGAACATCGTCGGGCCGCACGCCTACAACCAAGTGTTCACGCTGCACGGCACGGCGATGATCTTCCTGTTCGTCGCGCCGTTCGGGTTCGGGCTCGCGAACTATTTGATCCCGCTGCAGATCGGCGCGCCGGAGATGGCGTTCCCGCGCTTGAACGCGTACTCGTTCTGGCTCTTTCTGCTCGGTGGGCTGACGGTATTCGCCGGCCTGGCGACGCAGGGCGGCGCTGCGTCCGCCGGCTGGACGGCGTTCGCGCCGCTGTCGGACGTGCGGGTGTCGGCCGGCGTCGGACAGGATCTGTGGATCCTCGGGCTCACGATGACGAGCATCTCGGGCATCATGACCGCGATCAACTTCCTGGTGACGCCGATCGTGTTCCGGGCGCCGGGCATGTCGATGTGGCGCATCCCCATCTTCACCTGGGAGATGATCGCGACGGCGCTGCTCATCATGATGGCGTTCCCGCCGCTCACCACGGCGTTCGCGATGCTGCTGCTCGACCGCCACGCGGGCGCGCGCTTCTTCGATCCCGGCAGCGGCGGCGATCCCGTGCTCTACCAGCACATCTTCTGGTTCTTCGGCCACCCCGAAGTCTACGTGATGATCCTCCCGTTCTTCGGCGTCATCACCGAGATCGTCGCGGTGTTCTCGCGCAAGCCGGTGTTCGGCTACACGGGGCTCGTGCTCGCGGCGTTCGCGATCGCGGGCTTGTCGATGGGCGTGTGGGCGCATCACATGTTCACCACGGGCGCGGTCGCGAACCCGTTCTTCGCCGGGATGTCGTTCCTGATCGCCGTGCCGACCGGAATCAAGTTCTTCAACTGGATCGCGACCATGTGGAAGGGCGCGATCAGCTTCGAGTCGCCGATGCTCTTCGCGATCGGCTTCATGCTCAATTTCCTGATCGGCGGGATCACGGGCGTGATGCTCGCGTCGCCGCCGATCGACTACCACGCGGAAGACAGCTACTTCCTCATCGCGCACTTCCACTACACCCTGGGCGGCGGCTCGATGTTCGCGATCTTCGCGGCGCTCTATTTCTGGTTCCCGAAGATCTGGGGCGCGAAGCTGAACGAGGGCCTCGGCCGCATCCACTTCGCGCTCATGTTCGCCGGCTTCAACCTCACGTTCTTGCCGATGTTCTTCCTGGGCGTGATGGGCATGCCGCGGCGCGTCTACACCTACCCCGCCCAAGAGGGCTGGGGACTGCTGAACCTCAGCTCGTCCATCGGCGCTGCGCTGATCACGATCGGCACCGCGGTGCTCGTGTGGAACGTGATCGTGTCGATGCGAAAGCGCGAGCCGCTGCCGGACGATCCGTGGGGCGGCGGGTACTCGCTCGAATGGGCGACGTCATGCCCGCCGCCGGAGTTCAACTTCCGCACGCTGCCGCCGATCCGCTCGAAGCGCCCGGCGTTCGACCTGCACCATCCGGAGTACGCGAAGGACTCACCCAAGTGAACACCGCGATGCGGGTGTTCACGTCGTCGATGGCGTTCGGCCTCGGCATCGCCGCGCTGTACTGGTTCACCACGCACGAGAACGTCGGCACGATCCTGCTCGGGTTGTTCGGCGCGGGATTCGCGTTCGTCGCCGGCTATTTGCTGCTGATCCGCGGGAAGGCGCGCGTCGACGGCGACGAGCAGCGCGCGCCCGCCGAGCTCGCCGGCGAGACGATCGGCGTGTTCTCGCTCGAGTCGCCGTGGCCGATCATGCTGGCGTGCTGCACCGCGGGGCTGCTGATCGGCGTCGTGCTGCACCCGATGCTCGCGTTCGTGGCCCTGATCGCGCTGTTCGTTACGTTATGGCAACTGGTTCGCGAGAGCGTGTAGCCGCCGCCGTCGCAACGGAGCCGCGCTGGTACCGCCGCGCGGAGGCGTGGTTCAAGCTGCTCGGCGCGATCGTGCTCGGCTATCTCGTGCTGGAGCGAATCGTCGGCTTCGCCGTGGACCTCGCGGACGTGACGATCATTCTCGTCGGCGGCATCCTTCTCGCGTACCTCGTGCTGCCGATGGTGCGCTGGCTGAACATGCGGCTGCCGCTGTGGGCCGCGCTGACGATCGTGTACGGCGGCGGCGCGTTCGTGATCGTGCTGAGCTTCTATCTGCTGCTGCCGGTGATCATCGCGCAGGCGCAGCAGCTCATCGGCCAGCTCCCGGCGATGCAGCGGGTTCTGCAGTCGTACCTGTCGACGACGCACAACCCGATCGTCACGCACTTCCCGCCCGCGCTGCGCGGGTACGTCGGCAAGATACCGGCCCAATTCGGCACGGAGCTGCAGCACCTCGGAACGTCCATGACGTCGCACGTCGTGCCGGCGCTCCTGTCGCTCGTGACCGTGGCCGCGCTGAGCGCAGCGATTCCGGTGGTGTCGATCTACATGCTCGCCGAGTCGGCGAGGATCAAACGGTTTTTCGCGCGCATGGTTCCGGCGCCGCGTCGCGACGTCGCGATGGACTTGCTGTCGGACATCGACTCGGTGATCGGCGGCTTCGTGCGCGGCCAGCTCATCGTGGCCGGCGTGGTGGCCGCGCTGGCGACGTTCGCGCTGTTCGTGCTGCACGTGCCGTACGCGCTATTGATCGGCGTGTGGGCCGGGCTGGCCGACGTGATCCCGTACGTGGGCCCGTTCGCCGGCGGCATTCCGGCCGTGCTGGTGGCGCTGTTCACGAACGGCTGGCCCAACGCGGTACTGGTGCTCGTCGCGTTCACGATCATCAATCAAATCGAAGCGCACCTGCTCGGCCCGCGTATCGTGAGCAAAACGGTGCAGCTCACACCGCTCGCGGTGATCTTCGCGCTGCTGATCGGCGCGCACGTGCTGGGCTTCCTGGGCCTGCTGATCGCCGTGCCCGTAGCGGGCATCATCCACGCGATCCTGGCGCGCCTCTTTCCGGACGACGAGATCACGAACGCGGAGATCCGCCCCGGCCTGACGGCGATGCCGCTCACCGAAGTAGACCCGGACGCGACCGAGGCATGAGCGACGGGCGCCCCTAGCCTTCAGTGCGCGTAGTACACGGACACGCCGTCGTTCGCCGCGGTCGCCGGGCGCTGCGGAAGATAGATCGCGTTGAGATCGGGATCCGCCGCGATCGAATGCGCCCCGGCCGAGGTCGGGATCGTCTGGAACAGCAGCCCGCGGCTTGCAAGAACGACCGCGATCACCGGCCCGCCGGCGGACGCCGGATTGTTGCTGCAGGCGCAGTAGAACATGTCCGTTCCGCGGTTGTACCACACTTCGTCGCCGCCCGCGATGCCGGGGATCGACGCGATGATGTTGCCGTTGGTCGCGTCCATCTCCAAGAGCTGCAGCGTTCCGGTGGTGGCGCTGCACCCCAGGAAGAGGTTCTCCGACGCGCCGAGCGCGGCGCCGTTCGGTTGGCAGTTCGTCGTGATCGGATAGACTTTCGTGATCTTGAACGTCTTCGGGCTGATCACGTCGACCTCGCCGTTCGGGTTCGCGAGCGTCCCCGGAATCGGGACGAGGAACACGTCCTGTTTGGGGTC
>JAXDMB010000251.1:0-3604 GCA_034666325.1 Vulcanimicrobiota bacterium | reverse complement strand
GTTTACGACGATCTTCGCGATCGCGCCGGTGCTGATCATCGTGATCGCCGTCGCCGGCGGCATCATCGCGGCGACCGTCGGCCACGGTCACGGCCATAGCGTGGTGCGCGATCAGTTGCTCGGCTCGATCCAGGCGTCCGCCGGCAAGGGAGCGGCCGACGCGGTTCGCGGCATGGTGCAGACCGCGTTCGACAAACCGCGCCAGTCGCTCATCGCGCAAATCGTCGGCTGGATCACGCTGGTGCTCGGCGCGGCGGGCTTGTTCGCGGCGCTGCAAGACGCGCTCAACACCGTGTGGCACGTCGAGCCGGAGAAGAAAGGCATCTGGGCGACGATTCGCGACCGCGTCACGTCGATCGGCATGCTGATCGCGATCGGTTTCCTGCTGCTCGTTACGACGGCATTGAACGCGGCGATCGCGTTCGTTTCGACCTACGTCACGCGCGCGCTGCCCTTCCCCGGGGCGGGCGTCGTGTTCGGGCTGATCAACCTTATCGTTTCCGTCGCGCTGATCACCGTGCTGTTCGCCGTGATGTTCAAGTATCTGCCGGACGCGAAGGTCGAGTGGCGCGACGTGTGGACCGGCGGGCTCGTCACGGCGGTGCTGTTCGTGATCGGGCAGGCGCTGATCGCGCTGTATCTCGGCAAAGCCGGCACCGCGTCCGCGTACGGCGCCGCCGGTGCGCTGATCGTGCTGCTGCTGTGGGTGAACTACTCGTCGATGATCTTGCTGTTCGGCGCCGAGTTCACGCGCGTGTACGCGGAGAAGCACGGCTCGCGCATCGGTGTCGAGCCCCAAGACGTCGACCCGAACGCGAAGAAGACGCCCGATCCGAAGACGACGAACGACGACGGGACGCCGGCCGACGGCGCTTCGCGCGACGGCAAGCGCGAGCCGGCGCGGGTGCCGACCGCGCGCGAAGACGTGCCGCCGCAGCAGCCCACGGCGCCGCTGCCGCGCACGTCGGGACGTCAGCTCTAGGAGCGCACCGGCGCGCTGCCGCTCACCAGCCGCGTGCGCGACCACTTCTCGAACGGCTGCACGCGGCGGAAGATCGAGAACCACCCGATGATCGCGAAGAGGCTCGCGATCAGCGACAGATAGCGCGCCAGCGCGCGCCACAAACCGACGCGCGCGCTGTGGTTCGCGCCGACGACGCGCAAGTCGGAGATCATCATCCCGAACGTCTGGCCGATCAGCGCGACGAGCACGACCACGTACACGAAGAACGCGAGCCACAGCAGCGAGTCGTTGCCGATGCTGACGCTCACGTGACCGTTCGGCTTTGCGGTCTCCTTGACGAGCGCGCCGACCCATCCCGGCACGTTGGGATCGTCCGAGACTGCTTTGACGACGCCGGCGCTCGGCGCGATGCGCGTCTGCACGGCGTGCGCCGCCGGGACGAGCGCCTGGATCACCAGCAGGTCGATCGCGTACGCCCACGCGCGCCGCCAGAAGCTCGCGTACACGGTCTCGCCGGTATTGGTCACCTCGGGCGCGGTCGCGTTCTGCGCGAACCGCGGCGCCCATATCCCGAACAGCGGATCGCGCGCGAAGCGGTGCAGCGCCGCGATACGGTTGGTCGCGTACGGCGTCGACGCGGTCCACTCCGCCAAGCGCAGCGTCGGCTCCGCGTTCAGCTCCTTGAGCTGTTCCGCGAACGCGCCGAGATCGATCTTGCGCCCGACCGCGCTGAACGTGGACACGGCGATCGCGCGCATCGCGGCGTCCAGCGTGCCGCAGCACAGCAGTCCGACGCGGTCGGCGGTGTAGTCGATCTTGCGCAGCCACACGCCCACGGCGATCGTGATGAGGCCGTTCTCGCGGCCGTTCGAGCTCATCAGCGACGTGAAGCGCGTGTGTCCGGACGCGATGTGGCCGAGCTCGCGCCCGATCAGAAACCGCAGCTCGTCGTCGCGGAAGTGCTCGACGAACTGCGCGGAAATCACGATCGCGTACGGGTCGCCGATCCCGATCGCGACGACGGGCACGAACGGGTCGTCACGCACGAACACGTGCGGCGTCGGCATGCGCAGCATGCGCGCGCACTCCTCCACCACCGCGTGCACGTGCGCGAACTGCCCGGCGTGGATGCGCAGCCCGCCGCCGAGCAGCCGCCCGCGCGCGAACGCGACGTACACCATCGCAACGACCACCAGCAGCGCGATCTCCTGCCAGCTCACCTGGTGCTGCAGCACCACGCCCAGCACGATCACCGTGAGCGGCAGCGAGCACAGCGTCAGCACGAACGTCAGACGCTCGCCGCGAACGCGCAGCGACTCCCGTCCCGTGAAGAGCGCCGTCACCGTGCCTCCTACTTCAGCATGAACCCGCTGGGGTGGGCTTGGCGCTCGTACGCGAACTTCCCGTCCTTGACGCGGTAGAAATAACAGTTCGGGTCGAGCACGTCGCCGGTGGGGGTGAACGTGTACGAGCCGGTGATCGTGTCGTACACGCCGCCGGTCAGCAGCGCGCGGATCATCGCGAGCCGGTTCGTCGCGCCGGTCCGGCGCGCGGCGAGGCGAATCAACTGCACCGCCGCGTAGCCGTACGCAGCGACCGGCGTGAGGCCGCCGTAGCGCTGCTCGTAGAACTGCACGTCGCGCAGCGCGGTCGGCGCGAGCGGATAGTACGGCACGCTGGAGGACACCACGAGCCCGTCCGCTTCTTTCGCGTAGTCCTTGATCGTTTGCGCGTCGAAAAAGCCTTGCGTCGCGACGAAACGGCCGGTGTAGCCTTTCGCGCGCAGCGCTTTGAGCAGCGGCCCCATGTCGGAGACGTTGCCGGCCAGCACCACGCAGTCCGGGATCTTGGCGAGCACGTCGCTCGCGGTCTTCGCGAAATCCGGCTTGTCGACGGAGAACTGCGTCGTCGCGGCGTCCACGCGCAGCGCGCCGGCGCGGCGCACGAAACCGGCGGCGACGTCGGGCCCGTACTCGGCGTCCTGCGTCACGACGTGCGGTGCTTTCGAACCGGTCGTGATCGCGTACGCCGCGACGAGGCTGCCTTCGTCCGAGTCTTTGGTGGGCATCCGGAACACGTTGCGGTAGCCGCGCGCGGTGATGCGGTCGTCGGTGACGGTCGGCACGATGAGCGGAATCTGCGCGTTCGCGTACGCCGGCTCGGTGGCGAGCGTCGTGCCGGAGCTGATGTGCCCGATCACCGCCTGCGTGGTGGGATTGCCGGTCGCGAAGCTCGCCTGCACGGTGGCGTCGGCCGCGGTATTGTGGTCGTCGTACGCGTCGAACACGAGCGCGCGGTCGAACGACGTGATCTGCCGGTTGATCTCGTCGACCGCCGCGCGCACGCCGTCGAGCAGCTGCCGCCCGATGCGTCCGTCGGGCCCGCTCTGCGGGCACACGACCGCGAACCGCAGCGTCGCGGTGTACGGCGAGATTTGCGCGACCTGCGTGGCGCCGGCGACGCCGCCGATGCCGGCGAGAAACCGCGAGCGAATCACCGGACGGCGTACGACGCGAGCGTCGTACCCAAGAAGCCCACTGAGAACGCCATGTTGGTGACGAACACGCGGTCGTTGAGCGCGAACACGTCCTTGGCGAGCGCGATGAGGCGCTCTTCATACACGGTGACCGCCGTCGCGAG
>JAXDMB010000250.1:0-4734 GCA_034666325.1 Vulcanimicrobiota bacterium | reverse complement strand
CCCCGTGCCAGCCATCGTGGTGTTCGCCGCTCCCGCGACTACGACCACCGAAGCCTAGTGAACCAGGAAGCCCACCAGCAGCAAAGCCACGATGTTGAGCACCTTGATCATCGGATTGATCGCCGGCCCAGCCGTGTCTTTGTACGGATCGCCGACGGTGTCACCGGTAACGGCAGCCTGGTGCGCGAGCGAACCTTTGCCGCCGTAGTTCCCGTCCTCGATGTACTTCTTTGCATTGTCCCAAGCGCCGCCGCCCGACGTCATCGAGATGGCGACGAAGATGCCGGTGACGATCGCGCCGACGAGTACGCCGCCCATCATCTCCGCACCGTGGTTGCCCGGCAGCACGCCGATCAGCGACAGAACGACGATGAGGATCGGCACGCCGATCGGGATCAGCGCGGGAAGGATCATCTCCTTGAGCGCCGCGCGCGTCACGATGTCCACGGTGGTTCCGTATTCCGGCTTCTGCGTGCCGGCCATGATGCCGGGATTCTCGCGGAACTGGCGCCGCACTTCCTCGACCACCGCACCGCCCGCGCGCCCGACCGATTCCATCGACAGCGAAGCGAACAGATACGGCAGCAAGCCGCCGACGAGCAGTCCGGTGAGCACGTACGGGTTCTCGAGCCCGAACGTCACCTTGTTGGTCGCGCACGCGAGCGCCGTGTTGGCGCTGCACTTGTCGCTGAGCTCCTGGAGGAACGAAGCGAACAGCACGACCGCCGCGAGGCCGGCGGAACCGATCGCGTAGCCCTTGGTGACGGCTTTCGTCGTGTTGCCGACCGCGTCGAGCGGGTCGGTCACGGCGCGCACGCTCTCGGGCATGTCCGACATCTCGGCGATGCCGCCCGCGTTGTCGGTGATCGGCCCGAACGAGTCGATCGCGACGATGATTCCGGCCATCGAGAGCATCGACATGACGGCGATGCCGACGCCGTAGAGACCGGCGTAGTTGAACGACACGAGGATGCCGATCACGATGACGAGCGCCGGCAATGCCGTCGACTGCATCGACACCGCCAAGCCGGCGATCATGTTGGTCGCGTGACCGGTGAGCGACGCTTTCGCGATGCGCTTGACCGGCGGGTACTGCGTGCCGGTGTAGAACTCGGTGATGTACGTGATCAGGCCGGTGACGAACAAGCCCACGAGCGCGCAGACGAAGATCTGCGTCGTGCCGATGATCTGGCCGCCCGGCAGCGCGACGCCGCCGCCGAACTCCTGTTGCGCGACGAACCAGAACGCGATCGCCGACAGGACGCTCGCGACGATGAGCCCCTGATACATCGCGCCCATGATCTTGCCGGGCGACGGCACCGCGTTCTTCGCCATGCGCACGAACAGCGTGCCGATGATCGACGCGATGATCGAGACGCCGCCGAGGATCAGCGGGAACGTCACCGCGCCGGGATGCTTGGCGCCGAACAGCAGGTGCCCGAGCAGCATCGCGGCGATCGTCGTGACGGCGTACGTCTCGAACAGGTCGGCCGCCATGCCGGCGCAGTCGCCGACGTTGTCGCCGACGTTGTCCGCGATGACGGCCGGATTGCGCGGGTCGTCCTCCGGAATGCCGGCCTCGACCTTGCCGACCAGATCGGCGCCCACATCGGCGGCCTTGGTGAAGATACCGCCGCCCAAACGGGCGAACACCGAGATCAGCGAGCAGCCGAACGCGAGCCCGATGAGCGCCGCGAGGCTGTCCGACTCGGGCGACGCGTGCCCGGCGTTGATCGAGCTGACGATCCAGTAATAACCGCTTACCGCGAACAGGCCCAGGCCGACGACCAGCAGGCCCGTGACCGCGCCGCCTTTGAACGCGAGGTCGAGCGCGGGGGCCACGCCGCCGCGCGCCGCTTCGGCCGTGCGGACGTTCGCGCGCACCGACACGATCATGCCGATGAAGCCCGCAGCGCCCGAGAGCACCGCCCCGATCACGAAGCCGAGCGCGGCTTCCCACCCGAGCGGGCTGGGGAGCACCGCGATGACGACCGCCAGGATGACCGCGACGATCGCGACGGTGGTGTACTGACGGCGCAGGAACGCCATCGCGCCTTCCTGGATGGCGCCGGCGATCGCCTGCATGGTCGCGTTGCCGGCGGGTTGCTTCAGCACCCAGGAGACGAGGTAGAGCCCGTACAGAATCGCGATCAGCCCGCAGACGAGACCGACCTCGATCCCGAGGTTTTGAGTCAAACCGATTGTCACTGTGATCCTTTGCGACACGAAGAAAGGGCCCGACCACGGGTCGAGACCTCGAACGGTCCAGCGTTTACCCCGTTTGGGTTGGTGTCCTCTGCACGCGAACGGGCATAGCCGCGTCGGCCGCGAAGGGCCCGGCCGCATGGAGTCGACCGAGTTCCTCGTCGTGGGCTGCGGACCGGCGGGTGGAACCGCCGCCCGCGAGGCGGCCCGGCGCGGCGTCGCGACGGTCGTTCTGGAGCGCGACCCGGTCGTTGGGGCGAAGCGCGTGTGCGCGGCGGGCCTCCGGCCGGGCTTCTGCGAGAATTTCGACCTGCCGCGCTCGATCGTGCACCTCGATCCCGCGACGATCTCGCTCTCCACGGCCAAGGCGACGTACGCGTTCGGCATCGGACCCGCGCACACGACCACGCGCGAGGAGCTGGACGGCACGATCGGCGCGCTCGCGCGCTCTGAAGGCGCGGACATTCGCACGAGCACCCTCTTTCGCGGCTTGCGCCGCGAGCGCGACGGCATCGTGGTGGAGTACGCCGACACGCGCGCCGGCGAGCGCCGGACGATCCGCGCGCGCAGCGTCTTTCTCGCGCAAGGCTCCACCGCGCGCCTGGACGACGTGGACGCGCGCTTCCGGCACGCCGGCTGGAACGCCGGCTTGATCACGTGCTTCCAATACCGCGTGTATCCCGAACGCGCCGCCGTGCCTGAGACGTATGCGACGCTCGAGATGCACTACTACGTGAGCCGGACGTCCGGGCGCAACGTGATCGCGTGGATGTTCCCCAAGCGCGATCACCTCTCGATCGGCCTCGGCATCCAGGCGAAGATCGCCGGTTCCGAGCTGCGCGCTGAGCTCGACGCGTTTCTCGCGACGGTGGAGCGGCGGCTGTTCCCCGGCATCGCGTACACGGTGCGCGAGGAGGGGAACCTGCTCTACGGCGGGCTCCCGCGGGAGCGGATCGGCGCCGATGGAGTGATGGTGGGTGGAACGGCGGCCGGGCTCGTCGACGCGACGACGGGCGAAGGCATTCACGAGGCGGCGGTGACCGGCCGGCTCGCGGCCGAGGCCGCCGCGGGCGTGCGCACGGGCCAGGTTGCCGACGCCGCGCCGCGCTACGAGCGCGCGGTGAAGAACGCGTTCTACGGGCGCCTGCGCCGCCGCCAGCGCCTGATGTCGTTTCTCGAGCGTAAGCCCGCGCGGTTCGACGTGCTGTTCCGGCAGTTCGAGACCACGCCGCGCTTCGCGCAGATCATGCAGGGCGACCGCAGCGCGCTGAGCCGCTGGGACCGCATGTACGTGTACGCCCAGGCGATGAAGTTCTCGCTCGCCGCGCTGCGCGTCTAGAGCGGTAGAGGTTTTCGGTGCTGCGGTTCGTCGCCGACCGTCTCGTGCGGCTCGTGCTCGTGCTGATCGCCATCACGATCGTGAGCTTTCTGTTCATGCACGCGATCCCGGGCGATCCGATCGCGCTCCGGCTCGGCGACCACGCGAGCCCGGCCGAAGTGACGCACTTGCGCACGTCGCTCGGTCTCGACAAGCCGTGGTTCGTGCAGCTCGGCTTGTACATGGGTGCGGTGGCGCACGGCGACCTCGGGCAGTCGATCTTCGACTCGCAGCCGGTCGCCAACAAATTGGGGCAGTACTTTCCCGCGACGATGGAGCTGACGCTGAGCGCGATGATCTTCGCGATCGTGGTCGGCATCCCGGCGGGCGTGATCGCGGCCGTACGCCACCGCAGCGCGCTCGACGCGCTCACGATGAGCGCCGCGCTGCTGGGCGTGTCGATCCCGGTGTTCTGGCTCGGCTGGATCCTGGTCTATTTGCTGGCGGTGCTGCCGGCGCACCACGGGCTCGATCTGTTCCCGATCTCGGGCCGCATCGCGACGGCGTACTACGGCATTCCCGCGCGCACGCATCTGGCGTTCGTCGACGCGCTGCTGGCCGGCAACGGCCGCGCCGCGCTCGATGCGTTGTGGCACCTCGTGCTGCCGGCGATCACGCTCGGCACGATCCCGCTCGCGATCGTGGCGAAGATCACGCGCAGCGGCATGCTCGACGTGCTCTCCTCCGACTACGTCCGCACCGCGCGCGCGAAAGGGCTCGGCCGGCGCGCCGTGGTGCTGAACCACGCGCTGCGCAACGCGCTGATACCGATCATCACCGTGCTCGGCCTGCAGACGGGACTGCTGCTGGGCGGCGCGGTGCTCACGGAGTCGGTGTTCGCGTGGCCCGGCGTCGGAAGGCTCGCATTCGAGGCGATCAGCAACCGCGACATGCCGCTCATCAACGGCTGCATTCTGCTGTTCGCAACGGTGTTCGTGGTCGTGAACGCGATCGTCGACCTCTTGTACGCCGCAGCCAACCCTAGAATACGATACAGCTGACCGTGCCGAATTTCCGTTGTCTTGCGCCTCCGCTTCGCTACGGCGCGAAGGTACCGTTGAAGCCTGTTGCGCCTCCGCTTCGCTACGGCACCGCAGCGCCTCCGCTTGGCTACGGCGCGAAGGTACCGTTGAAGCCTGTTGCGCCTCCGC
>JAXDMB010000249.1:0-17533 GCA_034666325.1 Vulcanimicrobiota bacterium | reverse complement strand
TTTCGCATAGACGACTCGAAGTCGCCCACAAATGCAAAGCCCCTCGCCGATACGGCGGGGGGCTTTTTCGTCTCCGGAGGATCTGATGGAAGCCTACTACGACCGCGACGTGGATCGCGGCGCACTCGACGGGAAGAGAATCGCCGTCATCGGCTACGGCAGCCAGGGGCGCGCGCACGCGCTCAACCTTCACGACTCCCGTCATGACGTCGTGGTCGGCTTGCGGCCCAGCTCGGCATCGCGCGACGAGGCGCGCCGCGACGGTCTCGCGGTGGCGTCGATTCCGGAGGCGGTCTCGTCCGCCGACGTCGTGATGATGCTGATTCCCGACGAGGAGCAACCCGGCGTGTACCTCCGCGACGTCGTGGAGCACCTCCGGCCCGGAACGGCGCTCACGTTTGCGCACGGGTTCGGCATCCACTTCGGCACCATCGTGCCGCCGGCGGACGTCGACGTGATCATGATCGCGCCCAAGGGCCCGGGGCGCCTCGTGCGCACGGAGTTCGAAGGCGGGCGCGGCGTGCCGTGCCTGGTCGCGGTCCATCAGGACGCCACCGGACACGCCCGCGCGATCGCGTTCGCCTACGCGTCGGCGATCGGCGGAGGACGCGCCGGCATTCTCGAGACGTCGTTCCGCGAGGAAACCGAGACCGATCTGTTCGGCGAGCAGGCCGTGCTGTGCGGCGGCATGAGCGCGCTGGTCAAAGCGGGCTTCGAGACGCTCGTCGACGCCGGCTACGCGCCGGAGATGGCGTACTTCGAGTGCCTGCACGAGATGAAGCTCATCGTCGACCTGATGTACGAGCGCGGCGTCGAGGGCATGCGCAACGCGATCAGCAACACGGCGAAGTACGGCGACTACACGCGCGGCGAGCGCATCGTCAACGAGTCGACGCGCGCCGAGATGCGCAAGATCCTCGGCGAGATCCAGAGCGGCGCGTTCGCGCAGGAATGGGTCGCCGAGCACGCGTCGGGCAAGCCGTCGTTCCGCGCGTTCCGCGAGAAGGCGGCCGGCCACCAGATCGAGCACGTCGGCACGGAACTGCGCGGGCTGATGCCGTGGCTCAACGGCGGGCAAACGGCGGCCGAAGCGGACGACGGCCTCCGCTTCCGGGTGCTGTAGTGGCTTCGACTTCGTCGAACCCGTCGCGTTCGCGCTTCGCGCGATCCGCCGTTCGCAGAGCGCTGCAAACGCGATGAACGGCGCGCAGGCCGTCGTCGCGGCGCTCGCACGCGAGGGGGTCGAGACGATCTTCGGCTACCCCGGCGGAGCGATCATGCCGCTCTACGATGCTCTCTTCGAGCATCCGGTGCGGCACGTTCTCGTGCGCCACGAGGCGGCGGCCGCGTTCGCCGCGAGCGGCTACGCGCGCACGTCCGGACGCGTCGGCGTGTGCTGCGCGACGTCCGGACCTGGTGCGACCAACTTGGTGACGGGACTGCTCGACGCGATGATGGACAGCGTTCCGCTCGTCGCGATCACCGGGCAGGTCCGCACGGAGCTGATGGGCACCGACGGCTTCCAGGAAGCCGACGTCTGCGCGATCACGCAGCCGGTGACCAAACGCAACATGATCGTAAGCAGCGCGAACGACGTCGCGCGAACGATCGCCGAAGCGTTCGCGCTTGCACGGCGCGGGCGCCCGGGGCCCGTGCTCGTCGACATCCCGAACGACGTGCTGAAGGCAGCCGTCACCGACGTCACCCACCCACCGGCCACGCTGTTCGTTCGGGAAGGTGCGACACCGCGTGCGTCCGAGGGTGCGGTCCGCGACGCCGTCGCGCGGATTCGTTCCGCGCGGCGGCCCGTCGCGATCATCGGCGGCGGCGTGCGCGCCGGCTCGGTGGATCTCTACCGGATGTTCACGGCGATGCTGGGCCTGCCGCACGCCGCGACGATCAACGCGCTCGGCGCCGCTGCGCCCGGCGATCCGGCGTATCTCGGAATGCTCGGCATGCACGGCCTCAAGGCGGCGAACAAGGCGGTGCAGCGCGCCGACTTGATCCTCGCGCTGGGCATGCGGTTCGACGACCGCGTCACCGGCAAACCCGACCGGTTCGCGCGCGAAGCGACGGTGATCCACGCGGACATCGACGCGACCGAGTTCAACAAGATCATCAGCGCGAACGTCGCGCTGCACGGCGACCTGCGCGACACGCTGCGCGCGCTGATCGACGAGCTGGCGCAAGGGCACGTGCCGCGGTTCGATGACTGGGCCGCGGAGGCGCGGCTGCTGGGCGGACCGCTGCCGAGCGACCGGGTCGAAGGCAGCATCCTGTCCGCGACCGACGTGCTCGACCGCGTGTTCGCCGCGCTGCCGCACGACGCGATCGTCACGACGGACGTCGGGCAGCACCAGATGTGGTCGGCGCAGCGCGCGCGGCCGGCCGATCCGCGCAAGTACGCGACGTCGGCCGGATTGGGCGCGATGGGCTTCGGCTTCCCGGCGGCGATCGGCGCGAAGTTCGCGCACCCGAACACGCCCGTGTTCGCGGTGGTGGGCGACGGCGGCTTTCAGATGTGCTTGCCGGAACTCGCGACGCTGCGGCGCTACAACGTGCCCGTGAAGATCGTGCTGATCGACAACCAGAACCTCGGCATGGTGCGGCAGTGGCAAGAGCTCTTCTTCTCCGAGCGCTACTCCGCGACGAACCTCGCCGACAATCCCGACTTCGCCGCGATCGCGCGCGCGTACGGCATCGACGCGTACGAGCTGGAATCGCCGGACGGCGCGGACGACGTCATCGCGCGCTTCGTCGCGGCGCGCGGGCCGGCGCTGCTGCACTGCGCGTGCCATCCCACCGAGAACGTGTGGCCGATGATCCCCGCCGGGATGACGGTCGACGATCTGATGGAGGCGCGCGCGTGACCTGCGACCTCACGCTGCGCGACGTGCGTTCGGTCGCGCGGATCGTGAACCTCGCGCACCGTTTCAACTGCCGCATCACGCACGTCCAAGCGGCCGTCGGAGACGTGGAGACCAGCGCGAGCTTCGCGTTTGACGGACCGCCCGTCGCGCTCACGCGGCTGCGCGCGCAGATCGACCGCATCATCGCGTACGAGAGCGTGGCATGAACGCGCGCACGCTCGCACCGCGACTTCGACTTATGCCCTTCGTTCCGTGCGAATAGCCGTCTTCGTCGTGCCCTCGCCACATCGTGTCGAGCCGGTCTCCGCGAAGCGGGGGCCGGCTCTTTGCAGCATCCTGGAGAACCGCCGTCATGATCGACCGCTACCGACCCTTCACGCCGATCCCGCTGGTCGCGCGGCGCTGGCCAAGCCGCACGATCGAGCGCGCGCCGCTGTGGTGCAGCGTCGACCTGCGCGACGGCAACCAGGCGCTGATCGAGCCGATGGGTCCCGACCGCAAGCACCGCATGTTCGATCTGCTGGTGCGGATGGGGTTCAAGGAGATCGAGGTCGGCTTTCCGTCCGCGTCGCAGCCCGACTTCGACTTCGTGCGCGAGCTGATCGAGCAGAAGCGCATTCCGAGCGACGTGACGATCCAAGTGCTCACGCAGGCGCGCGAAGATCTGATCGACCGGACGTTCGAAGCGGTCGACGGCGCGCCGTGCGCGATCGTGCACGTCTACAATGCCACCTCGCCGCTGTTCCGGCGCGTCGTGTTCAATCTGGATCGCGCCGGCGTCATCGGCGTGGCGGTGAGCGCGGTGGAGCACATCAAGCGGCGCGCGCGAGAGATCGCGGAGCGGACGCGCGTCCGGCTGGAGTACTCGCCGGAGACGTTCTCCGCGACGGAGCTCGACTTCACCAAGGAGATCTGCGAGGCCGTCATGGACGCGTGGGGGCCGACGCCGGACGATCCGATCGTGATCAACCTTCCGGCGACGGTCGAGGTCGCGACACCGAACGTGTACGCGGATCAGATCGAGTGGATCGACCGTAACCTGCGCGACCGCGCGTCGGTGGTGCTCAGCGTGCATCCGCACAACGACCGCGGCACCGCGGTTGCCGCCGCGGAGCTCGCCGTGATGGCGGGCGCGGACCGCGTCGAGGGAACGCTGTTCGGCAACGGCGAGCGCACGGGAAACGTGGACGTCGTCACCCTCGCGCTGAACCTCTACTCGCAAGGCGTCGATCCGAAGCTCGATCTGTCGAACATCCCGGAGATCGTGCGCATCGTCGAAGAGTGCAACCGGCTGCCGGTGCACCAGCGGCATCCGTACGGCGGCGAGCTCGTGTTCACGGCGTTCTCCGGGTCGCACCAGGACGCGATCAAAAAAGGCTTCGCGGCGCTGGCCGAGACGGACGGCTCGCGCTGGGAAGTGCCGTATCTCGCCATCGATCCGAAAGACATCGGGCGCACGTACGACGCGGTCGTGCGCGTGAACAGCCAGTCCGGCAAAGGCGGCGTGGCGTATATCCTCGGCGCGGAGCACGGCCTCGTTCTGCCGCGCGGGCTGCAGGTGGACTTCAGCCGCGTGATCCAGGCGCGCGCGGAAGCGTCCGGCGGCGAGATCGCGCCCGACGAGATCCGCGACGCGTTCGAGAAAGCGTACGTTCGCCCGGGCCGGCTGCGGCTCGCGGAGTACCAGACGACGAACGACGGGGTCGCCGGAACGCCGTGCACGATCGACGCCACGCTCACGGACGGCGTCGTGTCGCGCACGATCTACGGCGACGGCACCGGACCGATCGACGCGTTCGTCGACGGGCTGCAGCGCGCGTTCGGAATCGGCGTCCACGTCCGCGACTTCCACGAGCACGCGCTGCGCGCCGGGGAAGACGCGTCCGCCGTCGCGTATGTCGAGCTGGCCGTGGACGGCGACGTCCGCTGGGGCGTCGGCATCGATCCGAACATCGTCACGGCGTCGCTCGCCGGGATCGTGAGCGCCGTCGGGCGCACCATCACCAACCTCGAACCCGCACGCAAGGACACCGCACATGCCGCGATCGCTGTTTGACAAAGTTTGGGACGCGCACGTCGTCGAAGAGCTGCCCGGCGGCAACGCCCTCGTGTTCATGGACCTCGTCGTGGCGCACGAGATCACCACGCCGCCGGGCGCCATCGCGATCGAGAAAGAGTTCGGCGACAAGCTGTACGATCCGCAGCGCATCGTCGCGATGATCGATCACGTCGCGCCGGCGAAGGACTCCGCGACCGCGCTTCAGGCGCAAACCGTGCGCACGTGGGCGAAGCGCCAAGCCATTCGCTTCCACGACATCGGCGACAACGGGATCTGCCACGTGATCGTGCCGGAGCGCGGCTATGTCACGCCGGGCATGACGGCGTGCTGCGGTGATAGCCACACGTGCACGCTCGGCGCGTTCGGCGCGTTCGCGCTCGGCATCGGAACCACCGCGCAAGCCGGCGCGATGCTGGCCGGATGCCTGATCTTGCAGCGCCCGAAAGTGATGCGCGTGGAGGTCACGGGCGAGCTGCAAGGCGACGCGACGGCCAAAGATCTCGCGCTGACGGTGATCGCGACGATCGGCTTTCGCGGTGGCACGGGCTACGTGCTCGAGTACACCGGGTCGGCGATTCGCGCGCTGACGATGGAGCAGCGCATGACGCTGTGCAACATGGCGATCGAGGCGGGCGCGACGACCGGAATCATCGCCGCCGACGCGACGACCGCCGCCTATCTCGCGGCGACTCCGGGCGCGCCGACCGGCTGGACCGGAGAAACCGCGGACGATGACGCGGAATACGCCGCGACGGTGACGATCGACGGCAGCGCGGTCGGACCGATGGTGTCGTGGGGAACGAATCCCGGCGAGTGCTCGCCGATCGGCGGCACGGTTGCCGCCGACGCGCCCGCTGAATCGCTGGCGTACATGGACCTGCGCCCGGGACAGGCGATGCGCAGCATCGAGGTCGATCAGGCGTTCATCGGGTCGTGCACGAACGCGCGCATCACCGATTTGCGCGCCGCCGCCGACGTGCTGCGCGGGCGGCACGTCAGCGTTCCGACGATCATCACGCCGGGCTCGCAAGCCGTGCGCCGGCAAGCCGAACGCGAAGGGCTGCACGACGTCTTCCAAGACGCGGGCGCGCTGTGGACCCACTCGTCGTGCGGACCGTGTCTCGGGATGTCGATGGGCGTGCTCGCGCCGGGCATGCGCTGCGTGTCGTCCTCGAACCGCAACTTCCCGGGCCGCATGGGCGACGGCGGCCGCGTCCACCTCGCGGCGCCGGTGGTGGTCGCCGCCTCGGCGATTCTCGGCCGGCTGGCGTCGCCGTCGGAGTTGCCTCCGCGAACGGAGGCCGGTGCGCCGGACGACGGCGTGGCGCAGGGCGCCGCGGCCCGTGAGGTGGTGCCCGCATGATCGTCGAGGGCACCGTACTGTCGATTCCGCGCGCGAACATCGACACCGATCAGATCATTCCCGCGCGGCATCTGACGCGCATCGACGCAAGCGGCATGGGCGAGCACTGCTTCGAAGGGCTGCCGGGCGGCGCGGAGCTGCTCGCATCGAAGCCCGGCGCCGCAATTTTGGTGACGGGCGAGAACTTCGGCTGCGGCTCGTCGCGCGAGCACGCCGCATGGGCGCTCAAAGACCGCGGCTTCCGCGCTGTGATCGCGCCGAGCTTCGCACGCATCTTCCTGGAAAACGCGTACACGAACGCGCTCGTCCCGGTGATCCTGCCGCAAGCTACGGTCGACGCGCTCGCATCGGCCGAACGCATCGAGATCGACGTGGAATCGCAGACGCTGCGCGCGGACGGCGGCCAGCCGATCGCATTCGAGCTGGACGCGCTGCGCAAGCACTTCGTGCTGGGCGGCGGCTTCCTGGCGTATCTGAACGCGAAGATCCCGGAGATCCGCACGTGGGAAGCCGCGCGATGACGCATCGCATCGCGGTGCTCGCCGGCGACGGGATCGGTCCCGAGGTGACCGCGGCTGCGGTGCGCGTGCTGCGTGCAGCGCTGCCGTCATGCGTGTTCACCGACGCGCCGGTCGGCGCGGCAGCGATCGCTTCGCACGGCACGCCATTGCCCGAGCAGACGCTGGCGACCGCGCGAGCCAGCGATGCGATTCTGTTTGGGGCCGTCGGCGGGCCCGGTTTCGACGACGTGCCGCCCGAGCGGCGTCCCGAAGCGGCGCTGCTCGCGCTTCGCAAAGCGTTCGGGTTGTACGCGAACGTCCGGCCCGCACGTGCGTTTCCCGGACTCGAGCACCGTTCGCCGCTACGCGAAGAGCTGGTGCGCGGGATGGATTGCGTGATCGTTCGCGAGCTCACGGGCGGGCTGTACTTCGGTCCCAAGCGCCTCGAACGCGATGCCGGCGGCGTGCTCACCGCGACCGACACGCTGGTCTACACCGAGCCCGAGATCGAGCGCATCGCGCGCTTCGCGTTCGAGCTCGCGCGCATGCGGCGCAAGCGCGTCACATCCGTCGACAAAGCGAACGTGCTGACGAGCTCGCAGCTGTGGCGGCGCGTCGTTGTCGACGTCGCCCGCGCGTTTCCGGACGTCGCGCTGGATCACGTGCTGGTCGACAACGCGGCGATGCAGCTCGTGCGCGACCCGCGCGCGTTCGACGTGATCGTCACGGAGAACATGTTCGGCGACATCCTCTCGGACGAAGCCGCGATGATCACCGGCACGATCGGCACCGCACCGAGCGCGAGCCTGGGCGCCGGCCCGAACGCCCGCGGCTTCGGACTCTACGAACCGATCAGCGGCACCGCACCCGACATCGCGGGCCGCAACATCGCCAACCCCGCGGCGGCGATTCTCTCAGCGGCGCTGCTCGCACGTTTCTCGCTCGGCGAAGAGGACGTCGCACGGCGCATCGAACACGCCGTCGCGGACACGCTCGCGCAGGGCACGCGCACGGCCGATCTGGACGACACGGCGCCCGTGAGCACGGAACAGTTCGCGGATGCCGTCATCGCGGCGCTGCCCGGAGCGGTCGCCACCGACGCGGCGCTGCGCTGCGGCGTCTGACCTGATCCGAACCGTCGCCTGCGGGCTCCGGCGCAATGTGCGGGTACTCCGGCGCGCTTAGGGGCCGTGTTCCAATTCGTGCACGATCTGGGCACACGGCGTGCACAGCGTCGGGTGCTCCGGGTCGCTGCCGAGCGGCAGATATTTCCAGCACCGCTGGCATTTCTCGCCCGCGGCCGGGACCACGACGACGCGCGCCGCGCCGTCCGCCGACACGCCGACGCCCCGCAACGCCGACACGACGAGCGCTTCGCGCACGCCGTCGCCGAGCGCGACGAAACGGTCGTAGAACGCCCGCGGCACGTCGACGTGCGCGTCGAGCTGGAAGTCGCGGACGCCTTCGCTCGCGGCGACCTGCGCGCGCAGCTCCTTCAGCAGCGACCACGTCGCGAGTGCCTTTTCATCGAGCGCGCCCGTCACGTCGCCGACAGCCAACGGCTCGTCGAACGGAAACACGAAGCCGCCCTGCGGGAACGTCAGATCGAACACCGACTCGTCCGGGCCGCGCAGGTCTTCGGAGAGATGCTGCCATGCTTCTTCCGCCGTGAACGACAGCACCGGCGCGAGCAGCACCGCCATCGTGCGGAAGATCTCCAGCAGCGCCGACTGGGCGCTGCGGCGGCGCCCCGAGCCCGGTGCTGACGAATACAGCCGGTCCTTGAGCGCATCGACGTAGAACGCCGACAAATCTTCCTTGTCAAACTGCTGGATGCGGACGTACGCGGCGTGCAGGTCAAAGCGAAGATAGTGCTCGGTCACCTCGCGCGCGAACGCGTCCACCGCGTCCAGCGCGAGCCGGTCGATCGGCTCCATGTCCGCGCGCGGCACGATCGTCGCGCGAGTCAGCCCGTCGAGCGAGCTCAAGAAATAGCGCAGGCGGAAGCGCAGGTTCTTGTAGACGTTCGCGACGTTCTCCAGCAGCTTCGCGCCCAGGCGCATGTCGCCGGTGAACTCGCTCGATGCGACCCACAGCCGCAGCACGTCGGCGCCGTACTTGTCGATCGCCTCGTCCGCGCCGATGTAGTTACCGGTCGACTTGTGCATCGCGTGGCCATGCTGGTCGACCACCCACCCGTGCGAGATCACCTGCTCGTACGGCGGCACGTCGCGCACGGCCACCGACGTGATGAGGTTCGAGCGGAACCAGCCGCGGTACTGGTCGCCGCCTTCCAGATACGCGTCGGCGGGATACTTCATGCCGCGCTCGACGAGCACCGCGCGCCACGTGACGCCCGACTCGAACCAGATGTCGACGATGTTGCGCTCTTTCTCGAACGCCGTGCCGCCGCACGTCGGGCACGCCATGCCGGGCGGCGCGAAGGCTGCGAGCGGCTCGGTCCACCACAGATCCGACGCGTTGCCTTCGTCGAACGAGCGCGCGCGCATCGCCTTTGCGAAATTGCGCGCGAGCGTGGCGTCGAGCAGCGACTCGTTGCACGCCGTGCAGACGACGGCCGGGATCGGCGTCCCCCACACGCGCTGGCGCGACACGCACCACTCGGGATGGTTGCCGATCATTTGCGACATGCGCGTCTCGCCCCAGCCGGGCAGCCACTTCACGCCGTGCACCGCGTGCTCCGACCGCTCGCGCAGACCGTTACGGTCCATGCCGATGAACCACTGCGCGGTCGCGCGGAAGATCACCGGGTTCTTGCAACGCCAGCAGTGCGGGTAGCTGTGCTCGTACGCTTCGTGCGACACGAGCGCTCCCGACGCACGCAAATCGTCGACGATGCGCTCGTTGGCCTCGAAGATCTGCGTCCCGGCATACGGCCCGGCTTCGGCGGTGAAGCGGCCGGCGGAATCCACCGGGTTGATGATCGGCAACCCGTAGCGCACGCCGGTCTCGAAGTCGTCCGCGCCGTGTCCGGGCGCGGTGTGCACGATGCCGGTGCCGGTTTCCAGCTCGACGTATTCCGCCAGCACGACGACCGAGTCGCGGTCGAGGAACGGATGCCGCACCGCCAGCCGGTCGAGCGCGCTGCCCTCGGCTTCCGCGCGCAACGTCCCCGCGCCGGCCTCGAAACGCGGCAGCACCGCGGACGCGAGCTTTTGCGCGAGGACCACGTCCTCGCCGCCGACGCGATACACGCCGTACGTCGCCTCCGGGTGCAGCGCCACCGCGACGTTCGCGGGCAGCGTCCACGGCGTGGTGGTCCAGATCGTGAACGAGAGCGGCGTGCCGTCGTCGTCCAGGCCGAACTTCTCGAGCGCCGCGCGGCGCTGCGCGTCGTTCGCGCGAAAGCGGACGTAGATCGACGGCGACGTGTGCTCTTTGTACTCGATCTCCGCCTCGGCGAGCGCGGTCTCGTCGTACACGCACCACAGCGTCGAGCGCAAGCCCTTGTAGAGATACTCCTGCTCGGTGAGGTCCGCGAGCGTCTCGACGATGGTGGCCTCGAACGCGGGCGCGATCGTCATGTACGGATCGTCGAAACGCCCGAACGTGCCCATGCGCTGCATCTGCTCGCGCTGGCGGTTCATCCAGTACAATGCGCGCTCGCGGCACGCGCGGCGCAGCTGCAGCGGATCGGCGGAGCGGAAATCCAGCTTCAGGTGCTTGAGCGTCTCGCGCTCGATCGGCAGACCGTGCATGTCCCAGCCGGGCACGAAGTCGGCGTACTCGCCGTTCAGCAGATGAATTTTGACCAGCGCGTCCTTGAGGACGCGGTTGAGGAACGTCCCCATGTGCAGGTCGTTGTTCGCGTACGGCGGCCCGTCGTGGAGCACGTACGGCTTGCCGCCCTCGCGGCGCGTGCGCTCCAGCCTCCGCGCGTACGTCCCGCGCTCGGCCCACCACCGCACGCGATCCGGCTCGCGCTTGGGCAGCTCCGCCCGCATCGGAAAGCCGGTCTTCGGAAGGTTGAGGGTCGAGCGGTAGTCGCGCGCAGTCGTCTCGGACATCGAACGACTGCTGTTCGGGCGCGGGGGTAGCGCGCTCCCGCCTCAGCCGTCAGTCGCGACGGTAGCCCGGTTCGGCACGGCGGCGACGACGCGGCGCATGCTCGCCGCGCGGGACTCCGGGCGGGCTACGCGGCGACGACGTTCGCTTCGGCGGCGTGCCCGCGGCTCGCGCGCGACGTGCGTTCCTGCGACACGCCTTGGCGCAGCAAGAACGCACCGAGCAGCACGTACCAGCCGTACAGCAGCTCGTGCGTCGCCGCCACCACCAGAACGCCGGCGGCGACGAACAGCAGCGCGAACACGATGCCGACGCGCGACGCCGTGTTCGTCGCGGCTTCGCGGTCGTGCGAGCGGCGCCACAGCAGCGCGCGCAGCACGCGGCCGCCGTCCATCGGGTAGGCCGGCACGATGTTGAACACCGCGAGGACGCCGTTCGCGAGCATCACGTACGTGCCGAGCAGTCCCAGCGCGTCGCGCAGGTTTCCGCCGGGCAGCACGCGGTCGAGCGCGAGCAGCAGCGCGAACGCGACCAGCGCGAGCGCACCGCTCATCGCGGGGCCGGCGAGCGCGACGAGCACGTCGGCTTTCGGTGAAGCCGGCTCTTCTTCGAGCGTCGCGACGCCGCCGAACAGGAACAGCGTGATCGCGTTCGTGCGCACGCCGAAACGGCGGGCGACGAGCGCGTGGGCGAGCTCGTGCGCGACCACGCTCGCGAACAGCGCGAGCGCGCACACGGCGCCGAACGCGTAAGCCTCGGGCTGCGGAAGCATCCCCAGCGCGCGCGCCAGGGCGATCGTCATGAAGGCGTACACGGCGAGCCACGACACGTGCACGCCGACGCGGATGTCGAAAAGACGGCCGAGAAAAAGAGTCTGCCGCGCCACCGTGGGCTGGCCGTTCGCGCGTCAGGCGGGTTCAGCCTTTGGCCGAACCCTCGGTGCCTGCCGCCTTGTGCATGGTCCGTGTCACGAGTTCGTTCAAGACCTCGAAGTTGCGCTCGGCGAGCCGTTCGATCTCCGGTCGCACGCTCTGCAAGTGTGCGGCGAGCTCGGCGCGGCGCGCCCACGCCTCGTCGATGCGCGCCGCGATCTCGCTCGGCGGCGGCGGCGGCTCGCCCGGGACGAACAGCGGCCGCGCGGGATAGCGCAGGTCCTCGAGCAGCGACGTCACTTTCGGATCGTACGGCAGCGCCAGGAACGGCACGCCCAGACGCGCCGCGATGATGAGCGCGTGCAGCCGCATCCCGATCACGAGCGACGCGCGGCCGATCACCTGCGCCGCCTGGCCCAGCGGGTAATCGGGCAGCAGCACCGGCGTGGACGCGCACCGCCGGATGATCGTCGTCGACACCTCGGCGTCCGGCGGGCCGCCGAGCGGCAGGAACGCCACGCGCGCGCCGTGCCGGCCGGCGAGCCGGTCGACTACGTTGGACATCGTGTGCGCCGTCGCGTCAGCGCCTTGCCACTTGCGCACGGACACGATCACCAGCGGCGCGTCGTCTCCGGCCAGCCCCTCCGCCGCGAGGTCGAGCGGCGCGCCGCCGGGCTGGAACAGGAACACCGGATCGGCGCCCCGCTCCACCGGCACGCCGGGGAGCAGCGACGACAGCAGCGCGCGGGAGCGTTCGTCGCGCACTGTCGCGCCGGAGATGCCCTTGCAGAAGTTGCGCACGATGGCGCGGCCCCAGAAATCGAGCGGCCCGACGGACTGCGCGAACACTATCGCGGACTTGCCCGCGGCGACGGCGCTGCGGAGCACGCCGGTGTAATAGAGGAGGCTCTTGAGGCTGGTCACGTTCTGCAGCAGCCCGCCGCCGCCCGACAGCACGACGTCCGCCCGGTCGATCGCCGCGCGCACCTTCCCGAGGTCCATCCGCGGCGTCGCTTCGACGCCGTACGCGCGCGCGGTCGCCGGCGGGTCGCCGCTGAGGACCTCCACCGCGCACCCGGGCCAGCGCGCGCGCAACTGCTCGACGATCACCTGCAGAAGCGCCTCGTCGCCGAGGTTGCCGAAACCGTAGTATCCACTGAGCAGGAAACGCGGGGTCACGCCGTTTGCTTGCGCGCCCGCGAGCTATTTCCGCGCGCGACGGCGGCCCGGTACAGGGCGATCGCGACCGCCCCGATCACGATGCCGAGCACCGCGCCGTTGGCCAGGCGCAGCAGCGACGCGCCCAGCGCCGTGTGCAGGTGCGAGAACGTGTCGACGATATCGCCCAACCCCACCCCGATCGCGAGCGCCAGCAGCCAGCCCCATCGTGCACGGTGCTCGGGCAGAAGCGCCGCGACGAGCATCAGCGCCGGGAACCCGACCACGAACTCCTTGAAGCGCGGGCGTACTTGCAAGAGCGTCGTGAGGTGCGAACGCAGCGCGAGCTCCAGGCCCGACGGCGCGATGTCGCTCTGGTTGCCGCTGCGCGTGAGCACCAGATAACCGATGCCGAGCAGCACGACGCCGAGCACCAGCGCCACCACGGTGACCGGCGACCCGCCGAGCTGTTTGACGGTGAGCTTCGAGCCCCAGCGGCGCGTGAACAGATAGAGCAGCAGACACAGGACCGGCGGCGCGGCGAGCACCAGCTTCACGCCGCTGAAGCGGTCGACCTCGAGCATCGTCAGCGGCGTCGACAGCAGCCCCACGACCACGAGCGCGCCGCACAGCGTCACCAGCGTCGCGATGACGATCACGCGAATTCCGTCGAGAACCGCCGCGCCGGTGGACGGTGCGCGCGGGGCCGCGAAGGCCGGCGCGATCGCCGCGAAGCCCGCGACCGGGAACGCGATCGCACCGATGAGCGCCAGCAGCTTGCGCACCGCCATGTCGTGGTGCACGGCGAAGCCCGCCAGCACGAGCAGCACGTCGACCGCGACGAACGCGATCAGCCAGCGCCGGTCGCCGAACCCGGACTCCGCGAGCAGCAGCAGCAGAACGGCCGGCACTGCCAGTGACGCGAGCGCGATCTCCCACGGCCGCGACTCAAAGCGCTCGAAGGGTGACGCGACGCCGACGCGCAGGCCGGCTGCGCGCACGTTGCGCGCGATCTGCCGCACGAGCTCGACGTTCGTCTCTTCGATCGAGCGCCCGGCCCACTGGTGCGCGAACGGGCGCAGGTACACGACGCGCACGTTGCGCTCGCGCACGCCGAGGTCGTAGCGCTGCACGATGTCGTCCGGGCGCAGCTTGTCCTGTTCGGTTTTTGATATCGCCTGCACGCGCACCGTGCGGTCCGGCAGATCTTTCGCGAGCGACTCACTGCCGGCTTGGTTCTGCTTCACGTCGTACGTCTCGATCGTTCCGAAATCGAGATTGCGGTCGCGCATCGCCGTCGCCGTCGCGTCGATGCTGTCGGGATAGCCCAGCACCTGATTGCGCAATCCGAAGAACACCACCGTGTGCGCGTCGTGCCCGCGCACCGCCTCGTCGAGCGCCACGCGAATCTGGTCGGGCTTGAAGCGTTCGTCGTTCTGCAGCCGCGGTACGAGCTTGAGCGCCATCTCGCGCGCGAGGGCGACGCGGTCGCCGGGCAGCCCGAGGCCCACCGAGCCGAAATAGTCGGCTTGCGTGCGAATCGCGAACACCGCCGGATCCGACCGCCGGAGCACGCGCACCGCGCGCGGCGAGAACTTCAGCGCCAGCTGCCGCGCGTAGCGCTCGGCCGTCGCGCGGTCATACGCCACGAGGTACACTTCGTCACTGCGGATACCGTGCACGGCCAGCCGCGCGAACACCGGGTCGTGGAAGCCGGTGAGCTTCGCCTGGTCGAGCAGCGCGGGGCCGGCGTAGAGCGCGGCGTTCGGCGAGGTGGACACCTGCCCGCCGAGCTCTTCCTGCACGGCCAGCGAGGTGAGCCCCGCGCGGCGCAGCGCGATCAGGAAAGCGCGCTGGTCGTATGCGTACGAGCGCGCGAGCGACTGGAAGTCGCCGTCGTCCATCACGATCTCGACGCGGTTCGCACGGTGCTCGTGCCGTTCGCGGCGGGCGCCGGCGAACAAACATGCGAGCAGGCCGAGCGCGAGGACGGCCAGCAGGAGACGGCGGTAGGTCACGGGCGCGCGTGTTCGCCGGTGAAGCGCCGTAACCGCTCGCCCGCAGCATCGGCCCGGCCGAGCAGCGAGACATCGTAAGAAAACAACAAGACCCGCCGTGAAGCGGGCCTTGTTGCCGTCGCGTAGCAGGTTGCCCTACTACCGGGTGTGGGCGACGATCTCAGTGCGTCTCATCGACGCGGCCCACACATACCTGACGACAGCATGATTGGAAATTTTGGTTGCGATTCCTTGTGGGCGCGGGCCCGTCGCGGTTAAGAGTCCGTAACGCTTCCTTGTCCAGCAGGCAAGCAACATCGCTTGGCTAGGTCCGCCAAGCGGGAGTACGTTTGGAAACGAACGCGCCCATCCCCTCCTGAGCGTCTTCGGCGAGGGCGTTGGCGCACATCACTTCTTTCGCGTGCGCGTACGCTGTCTTCTGGTCGAGGTCGATCTGCGCGTAGAACGCCGCCTTGCCCAGACCGATCACATAGCTCGCGGACGACGCGATCTGCGCGGCGAGCGCGCGCGTCGCGGTCTCCAGCTCGCCCGGCGCGACGACGCGGTATATCAAGCCCCACTCGGCCGCGGTCGCCGCGTCGATCATCTCGCCGGTGAGCAGCATCGCCATCGCGCGTTTGCGGCCGATCGCGCGCGTCAGCGCGACCATCGGCGTCGTGCAGAACAACCCGATCTTCACGCCGGGCGTCGCGAACTTTGCGGCGCTCGACGCGACGGCCAAGTCGCACGTCGCCACCAGCTGGCAGCCGGCGGCGGTCGCGATTCCCGCGATCTCCGCGATCACCGGCTGCGCGATCGACTGGATCGTCTCCATCAGACGAACGCACATGTCGAATACCGTGCGGTACTCTTCGGCGCTGCGCTCGAGCATCTCGCGCAGGTCGTGTCCCGCGCTGAACGCGGGACCGACACCGCGCAGGATGACGACCTTGATGCCGCGATCGTTCCCGATCGCTTCGAACGCCGTCGTGAGCTCGCGCATGACGTCCAGCGAGAGCGCGTTGCGTTTCTCGGCGCGGTTCATCGTGACGACGGCGACGCCGTCGTCCGCGGTTTCGACGAGAATGAAGCGATAGGGTGACGCGGTGAGCATGATCGGTTCTTCTGCCCGCACGCGCCGTTGCCCCGCGCGGCAGCGTGGAGCGAAAGCCTGTCTACTTGCCGCGCGGCCAGGGCGCGCCGACCGTCAGCGCCGCTTCCAGCGAGGTGGGACCGCCCGGGATCGGGCGGCGCTGCTGGATCAGCAGGCGCGCGTGCGGCGTGACGTGCGACTCGGCGTACCACAGCAGCGTGCGGGTGGCGGACGGCGCCGCGGCGCCGTCCTCGCGCAGGCCGACGAAGGCGTGCGCGCCCAGGCGCCAGCGGACGCGGACGAAGCCGCCGGTCGAGTCGATGAGACCGCCGGCCCCGTCCGCGTTCTCGTCGCGGCCCCACCACTGCTCCGCAAGCAGCTCCAGGCGGCCGCGGCGCGCGTCGAGCGACACGCCGGCGCGATGATACGGGTCGTTGAACGATTGGCGCCCGATCACCGAGATCGCGCGCGATCCGGCGAGCGCGTCGACGCCGATGCGCACGTCGTCCGTAATCGGAACGCGCGCGAAGATGCCGAGCTCCGGCGCGGCGAACGATTCGTTGCGGCCCGTCACGACGGGCTTGCCGCCGTACGCGGAACCGGTCGCGTTCCCGAACCCGACCGTCGCGGCGATGCGCGCGGCCCCAATGTCGCGCTCCGCTTCGAGGGCCCAGCGCGGCGTCGCGAGCGTGAGATCGTTCAAGCCGACGAGCGTGCCTTCGTAACCGTACGTCGTCAGCGTGTCGTTGCGCTGCGCGGGCGAGTGCACCAGCGGGAGCTCGACCAAACCGGCGCGGTACAGCACGCCGGAATGCGCGTCGCGGTAGGCGAGAAAGCCGAGGAACAGCGACGCCGGGCTGCCTTCGCTTCCGAGCGTCTCGTGCACGAACGCTTCGACGCGACCGATTTCATAGGCGCCGAGCGCGGCGCCGGCGGGCACGGTCTTGCGCGTCGTGCCGTCGGTCGGCGTCGGCGTGTAGCCGATCTGCTCGCGCAACGCGACGACCGTCGTGCCGTGTTTGGGGACGCCCTCGAGACGGTAGCCGCGGTTGCGAAACTCGTTGCCGAACTGGTTGAGCTCGGGCAGCACGGAATGGCACGCGCTGCACTTGAGGTCGTAGCGCTGCGCGAACAGCGGCACGGCGCGCGCGGGGCGCGGAGCCAACGCGAACGCCATCACGCACGCGAACGCGAGCGCTGCTGCGGCGTGCCTACCGGACAACGATCGCTCCGCGCATCGGCGAGCTGTAGTGGAAGAAACAGCCGTACAGATACGTGCCGGCGCGGTCGGCGAGCAGCGTCTGCGATGCGGTTCCCGCGCCCAGCGTGCCGCTGCTCCAGCCGCCCGACAGCGTGCCGCCGGACACGTTGAGCGCCGACGCGCCCAGCGGCGAGGACGACGGGAACGACGTCGCGCCGAGCGAGGACGCGGTGTGCGAGAACGAGTCGACGTTGACGAAGCGCACGGTGGTGCCGAGCGCGACGTTCGTGACGGCCGGCATGTAGCCGCCGGCGTTTCCGTACGCCGTCGCCGTCGACGACGCGGCGGTAAGCGACACGTCGATCGTGGTGGTCGCGGCGGTGGTGCTGCCCGT
>JAXDMB010000248.1:0-5524 GCA_034666325.1 Vulcanimicrobiota bacterium | reverse complement strand
AGGCGAGCTCGTGCTGCGCGGCGGCGGCGATCCGTTCCTCAATGCCGCCGATCTCGACGCGGCCGCAGAGGCGGTCGCACGAGCCGGCATCGCGCGCGTCGCGCGCGGCGTCGCGATCGACGACTCGCGTTACGAAACGCCGGGCTATCCGCCGGGCTGGAGCTGGGACGACTTCCCGTTCGCGTACGCGCCGGTCGTCAGCGCGCTGTCGTTCGAGGAAAACGTCGTGCACCTCACCGTAACGCCCGGCCCCGCGGCCGGCGCGCCCGCGACGGTATCCGCCGCGCCGTTCGGCGTCGTGGCCGCGCCGCCGGACGGCTGCCAACCCGGCGTCGGCGTTCGCCTCGTGCCGAACGTGCTCACCGGCGCCGCGAGCGCGAAGGACACGGCGGACGTCGAGCGCGACCGCGCCGGCTGCATTCAGGTCACGGGCACGATCCCACTGGGCGCGCAGCCGGACGCGATCGACGCCGCGGTGGTGAGTCCCGCCGCGTACGCGCACGACGCGTTCGCCGCCGCGCTGGCGCGCCGCGGCGTCGCGGTGAGCGAGCCGCCCGCCGCGCCCGCGCCGTGGCCGGCGGCGCTCGAGCACCGCACGGTTCCGGCGCCGAGCCCGCGCGCGGCGGTGCTGTGGGCGCACGACTCGCAGCCGCTGCGCGACACGCTCGCCGACATGTGGGTTCCGAGCGACAACCTCGTCGCGGAGCTGCTGCTGCGCGAGCTCGGCTTCGCGCGGAGCGGCGCGCCCGGCACGACCGAGCACGGCGTCGCTTTCGAGAAGAATTGGCTGCGCGCGCTCGGCGTGGACGCCGATGCGCTCGCCATCGCAGACGGCAGCGGGCTCTCCGGCTACGACCGCATCACGGCGCGCGATCTCGTCACCGTGCTGCGCCACGACTGGAACGGCCCGTACCGCGCGCTCGTGCTCGACGATCTGCCGGTCGCAGGCGTGAGCGGAACGCTGAAGTCCGCGTTCAAAGGCACGCCCGCCGAGAAGCGCGTGTTCGCAAAAACGGGAACGATCTCGCACGTGAGCACGCTCGCCGGGTACGCGGCGAATCGGAGACACGGTGCAGTGATCTTCGCGTTCCAAGTGGACGACTGGGCAGGCGGAGCCGGTGCGCTGCGCGAGCTGCGCGGCCGCGTGCTGTCGCTGCTCGTCACGCGCTGATGCTCGGCGCGCACTTCGAGGCGGAGATCCGCGAGCAGCCGGACGTGTGGCGCCGCATCGCGGCGTCGGACGAGGCCGCGCGCTTCGCCGCGGCGGTCGCGAACCGCGACGTGCTGTTCGTCGGCAGCGGCAGCTCGCTGTTCGCCGGCATGCTGGGCGCGCTCGCGTTCCGCCGCCGCGGCGTTCGCGCGGCCGCGCTCGCCGCGACGGAAGCGCGCTTCGACCGCAACGCCTATCGCGACGCGTGCGTCGTCGCGCTCTCGCAGAGCGGGCGCTCCACCGACCTGCTCGGCGCGATCGATCTGCTCGCGCCGTCGCGGCTCGTCGCGATCACGAACGACACTGCGTCGCCGCTTGCCGCGCGCGCACACGCGACGATCGACTGCCTCGCCGGTCCGGAGCTCGCCGTTCCGGCGAGCAAGAGCGTCACGTCGATGGCCGCGATCCTGCTGTGGGGCGCGGCCCTCACCGGGGGCAAGAACAACCGCACCGCCGCAGCGCTGGAGCAGACCGCGGACGACGTGCGCGGCTGGCTCGACAGCCCCGCGGTGGACGACGTCGTCGCGGCCGCGCGCCGCATCGCGCGCCGGCGCACCGTCGCCGTCGTCGGCGCGGGCTACGGCGTGCCGGTCGCCTACGAGCTCGCGCTCAAGATCAAAGAGGCGAGCTACGTGCACGCCGAGGGGTTTCCGGCGGGCGAGTTCCGCCACGGCAGCTCGGCGATCCTCGACGCGTCGAGCGCGATCGTCGGCATCGTGGACGACGCGTCGCGCGACGTGGTGCGGCGCCCGCTCGCCGAAGCGGCCGAAGCCGAAGCGGCGCGCTACACGATCGGCGCGCGCACCGGCGACGTGCCGATGCTGGGCCCGGCGACGGGCGAGGCGTTCAACGCGCTCGCCTGGCTCGTCGCGGGCCAGTATCTCGCGCTGAGCATCGGGCGCGCGAAGTTCGTCGAGTCCGACGCGCCGCGCGGTCTCAGCAAGTGGGTCGGCTGAACGCTCGACGCTTCGCACGGCGCACCGGTCGCACGCAGGTATCCGCCCCCACCTTGGACGTACCTTAACGATCACAGGACGAGCGTGAGACGACGCCGTTTGTTTTTCTTTTGAATTTCGTCGCCCGACACGCCGGTGTTCGGAACTCGCGCAACGGCGACGGGGGGAACCATGCAGCATCTCGTGCGGACGAGTCCGGTCCGGTTCATCGGTGCGGCGCTGGCCGCGATCTTTCTCGCGCTCTGTCTCGCCGGCCCGGTGTCGGCCGCGACGACCGGCTCGATCTCGGGCACGGTCGTCGACGCAACGGCGAAGAAGCCGGTGGCCGGCGCGGTCGTCACGGCGTCCGCGCCGAGCGGCCGCGGCACCGCGACCACCGACGCGAACGGGTTCTACAACATCTACAACCTCGCGCCCGACACGTACGCCGTCTCGATCCGCGCGAAGGGATACGACGACGTGCTGGTGTCCGGCGTCACGGTCGTGCAGGACCAGAACGTCCAGATCAATCAGACGGTGTCGCGCGCGATCAAAGAGATCGGCCGCGTGTCCGCGCGCAGCGCCAGCAACCTCGTGCAGCCGACGCAGACGGCGGACGTGTACAACGTCTCGCCGCAGCAGCTCGGCGCCGCGGTCGGCGTCGGCGGACACCGCACGCTCTACGACGTCATTCAGACCGCGCCGGGCGTCACGTCGACCGGCGTCGCGGGGCGCCCGCGCATCCGCGGCAGCGACGTCGGAGACGTCGCGTGGGAGTACGACGGTATTCCCGTCAACGACCGCCTGACGGGGTTGTTCACCACCAACTTGTCCGTCGTCGGAACGCAGAACCTCGAAGTGTACACCGGCGGCTACAACGCGCAGTACGGCAACGCGGCGGCCGGCATCATCAACTCAGTGGTGAAGCGCGGCACGCGCCCGTCGTTCGGCAGCATCACGTATACGTCACAGTTTCCGGCGTCCGAGCACGACGTCGTCGCCGAGTACGGCGGCGCGACGCCCAACAACAAGCTGTCCTGGTACGTCTCGCTCGACTACAGCAACTCCGACCCGGTGTTCGCCAACGGCTATCAGCCGTACATCGACGCGCAGGCGCTGACCGCGCGCGACACCACGCAGTCCACGACGCCGACGCGCGACGGCGTGCTCAACTTGCATTACCGGCCCACGGACCGCGACGACATTCAGCTGCTCGCGCAGACCGGCAACCAGAAGATCCCGTGGAACAAAGGTCTTACCGACGCAGCGGGCATCCTCGCGATAACGCAGTGCAGCGGCGTCGTGATCGCCGGCGGCAAGATCACGAACCCGGGCACGAGCAGCAGCGGCCTGCCGTGCCAAGTTCCGATCGTCACGGCGGTGCTCGACCCGACCGATCCCGCCGGGAAGCGCACGATCCCGACGATCACCGGCTACACGCCGACGGGCTTGCAGTACTATCACACCACGCAGCAGCAGGCCAACGTGTGGTACCACTGGTCGAACCTCGCGAAGATCCAGTGGAACCACGTCATCAGCGACAAGCTGTTCGCGCAGTTCCGGCTGGCCGAGAACTTCAACCAGTACATCTTCGACCAGCCGTTCAGCCTCGCGACCATCAACGGCGTGACCACGCCCAACGCACCGGCCCTCTTCGGCCAGCCGGTCGGCACGCAGAACCCCGTCTCGGTGACGGGCCTCGCGGCGAACGGCACGCCGGCTGCGGGCATCGGCTTTCAGGAAGAATGGTCCGACCGCCGTTCCCACATGTACTTCGCGAACTTGGACCTCACGTACACGCCGAACGCGCACGCGACGTACTACGGCGGCCTGGGTTACGAGCACGACACGAGCGGGCAGCACTACTACGACAACTGCGGCTGCGACGACGCGAGCGGCGGGGTCGGCGGTTTCAACAGGAACGGCACCTATCCCAACCTGTTTCTCGCCGTGGACTACCCGCTCAACCTCCCGAGCGCGTACGTCGGCACGAAGCAGACCGTCGGCAAGCTCACGCTCGAGCCGTCGCTGCGCTACGACGAAGAGACGTATCAAATCCCGGACCGGCCCGACGTCACGGATCCGGTGACCGGCGCCGTCACCAAGAGCTATGCCTACGGACCGTACAGCACGCACGCGTGGAGCCCGCGTTTCGCGTTCACCTGGGCGGCGAGCCCGTACGACGCGATCCGCGGCTCGTACGGCGTCACGACGACGTTCGTGCCCGCCGCGTACGTGTTCAACAACTCGCCCAACGGCGTAACGGCTCAGGACTCGCGAGCCGTGTCGCCCTACTATCCGGGCTCGGACCTCAGCAACCAGCGAAACTTCAACGTCGACCTGTCGTACTCGCACGCGCTGCGCAACGGCGTGGACTCGATGCGCGTGTCGCCGTTCTACCGCCACGCGGTCGGCAAGCTGGAGCTCACCAAGCCGATCGTTGCGGACCCGGCGACGGGGACGCCGAATCTTTCCGGCACGAACTTCTTTCGCACCGGAATCGAAAACCGGGCGACCGGCGCGGAGTTCGGCTGGAACCACGTCGTTCGCGGTGACGGGTTCTCGTGGTACTTCTCGGGCACGTACGTGAACTATTGGGGGACGGTCACGTCGACCGCGCTGTCGGGCGGCACGCCGTACGGACAGATCACGTCGAACGCCTCGTTCCTCAAGGCGTTCCTGACGACGGGCACGCTGTTCCGCAATCCGGCGCAGCCTCCGTGGAGCCTTTCGTGGACCGGGGACTACAACCACGGCCCGTATCACCTGCAGCCGTTCGTCATCTACCAGGTCGGCGCGCCGTACAACGTCGTCCCGTCCACGTACAAAGACCCGGTCACCGGCGCGACGCTCACCGATTCGAAAGTGCACTTCGCGCGCGCGAACTGGTGGGCCGCGCTCGACGTCGGCTACGACGTCATCAAGCTGCCGCACCGCATCGTCACGGTGGGCTTGAACATTCGCAACGTGACGGAGAACCCGTTCGCCGACGTCTTCCCTGCGACCAACTCGCAGTACGGCAAGGGGCCCAACCCGGACCTGAACACGTACGGGCCGGCGTCCGTGCCGAACACGCTGTACTACTACGCGCCCGACGCGCAGCCGCGGCAGTTCCAGCTCTACCTGCGCACGAAGTTCTAGCGCCACGGCGCTCGATGCACCTTTCCGCTCCGCGCGCGGTTGCCGTGGTCGCTGCCGCCGCGGCCGTGCTGCTCACCGCGCAGTCGCCGCAAGCGCTCGCGCCGTTCGCGTGGCCGACGCCGTTGCCCAGCACCGCGCCCGCGCCGCAGCCGACCGTGCTGTGGAGCGGCGCGCCGGCGGCGTCGTTCGCGCTCGACGTCACGCCGCTCGGCGTGTCGCCGGACGGCGCCGCGCAAGC
>JAXDMB010000247.1:0-4416 GCA_034666325.1 Vulcanimicrobiota bacterium | reverse complement strand
GCAGCGTGGGCTGGCGCGGTGAGGTGCAATCGGTCATTCCGGTGTGGCGGGACGCCGCCTAGGACGCTCGCCCCGCGCGTGGGGTTCCGGCCTGTTGGCTGGTTCTCGAAAACGGGAATACGTGCAGCCTCGGGCGGCGCGATGAGTGGGCGGCGTCCGCGGTGGAGGATTCCATGCAGCATGCGAGCCCGGCAAGGCCGGTTTCGCGCGCCCTCGCCGGCCTGACGCTCGTCGGGACGCTGGGCGTCGCGCCCACCATTCCGGCCGCGACGGCGCCGACGGCCACGCAGGTGATCGCGCGCTTCACCGAGCGCGACGCGCGCGTCGAGTCGTACGCGGTGCCGGTGCACATGGACGTGCGCGTTCACAAGCTCATCACGTTTCACGTCGGGCTCAACGGCATGCAGTATTTCAAGCGCCCGGACCGGCTCGCGCTCGAGATGAAGTCGGTGCCTGCGCAGTACCGCAAGCTGTTCGCCGAGCTCGGGACGCCGCTCACGTGGCCGGGCTCGTACGATCTGCGCATGGTGTCGTGCGACGGCGACCACGGGCCGTATCATCTTGCAGGCGTGCCGAAGCGCGCGAGCGACGTCGCGCGGATGCTCGTCGACGTCGACGGCGATCCGAGCGCGCCGCTGCACGCGGCGTGGACCACCAAAGACGGCGGCACGATCGACATGCGCATCACCGAAGAAGCCGCCGGCGGGTTCATGTTGCCGAAGCATGCCGATGCCGACATGGCGTTCGGCGGTTACAAGGTGCACGCGTCGATCGACTACGGGCCGTACGCGGTGAACGAAACCGTCGCCGACGCGGTGTTCGCCGGCTCGGGCGTGTAGCGCGCCGTTCAGTACGTGCCGTGCTGCTCTTCGAGGCTCTGCAGAAAGTCGTCGAGCGTGGCCAGCATCTCGCGCTGCGTCGCCGTGCGGCCGCGTGCCGCCTGGTCGTCGTAGCGCGCGCCTAAGCGCTCGCGCAGTCCGGCGACGACCGGGTTGCGCCAGAAGCGCTGGATCGGCAGGAACGGTGTCGCTTCCGCTGCCGCGTGGTGTTCGGCGGCAGCCGTCAACGCGGCGGCGAGCGCGTCTTCGCCGGCGTGCGCGGCGATCCGCGCGGAGAAGTCCAGCGTCATCACGACGAGCGCGCTCGGCGTGCCGTCGGCCAGCACCCCGAGCACCTCGCGCATCGCGCGCGCCGCGGCCGGAACGTCGCCGCGCAGCTCGTGCACGAGCGCTGACACGCAGAAGAGGTGCCCGGACGTCGCGCGGTTGCCGAACGCGCGGCATTCTTCCGACGCTGCGGCGATCACGGTCGCGGCTTCATCGACGTCGCCGCGCGCGGACAGTGATTCCGCGAGGTTGGCGAGCTGCACCAGCGCGTTGAGGTCGTCCCCGATCGCGCGGTTCATGGCGGCGGCTTGCCGGAAGAGCTGCACCGCCTGGTCGTAGTGGAGCTGGAAGTCGAACGCGATCGTGCCGAGCGCGCCGATCGCGATCGCTTCGCCGCGTTTGTTGCCGATGCGCGCGTTGAGTTCCACGCCTTCGCGGAAGAGGCGTTCGGCTTCGTCGACGTCGCCGCGGAACTTCGCGACGATGCCCAGGAAGTTGAGCGCGCTGGAGCGCTCGACCACGTCCTGCCGGCCGAGCAGCGCGGCGGCTTCGCGCGCGTGCGTTTCCGTGCCGACGAGGTCGCCGTCGGTGAACGCCAAGCGTGCTGCGGAGACGTGCAGGCGCGAGCGCGTCATCGGCTCGAGGCGGTCGCTGCGGTCGATGAACTCCTCGCAGCGCACGCGGCCTTCGTGCGGGTGGCGCACGGCGAACCACTGGCGCACCGCGGCGAAGCACAGCTCCGCGCCGATCGCGACGAGCTCGTCGTCGCGCAGCGCGCGGTCGAGCGCGGCGCGCACTTCGTCGATGACGGTTTCGCTCTCCATCAGCGCGGCGCGGTTCGTGGCGGTTCCCGAGCGCGCGGCGATCGCGTCGAGGCGCGCGAGGCACCAGCGCAGGTGCGCGCCGTGCGCGACGCGGCGCAGCTCGCGCGCGCGGGGCAGCGCTTCGGCGGCGTCGCGCACCGGGTCGATCATGCGCCAGCGCGTGATGCCGTCGTGCGACGCGGCGTCGAGCAGCGAGCGCGCGGCCATCGCGCGCAGCAGCGCGTCGGCGCGGCGCGATTCGATCGCTTCGAGCGGGATGACCGACGCGGCGTCCGATGCGGAGAAGCTGCCGCGAAACGCGCTGACGGCGGCGATCGCGGTCGCTTCGTCGGGCGCGAGCGCGCCGACCGCGCTTTTGAGCAGCGAGCCCAGCGTCGCGCGGTCGCCGACGCCGTTGCGCGCGTCGCCGGCGAACGCGCTCAGCAGCGCCTCCGGTGACGTCGCGGTGAGGCGGCCGACGGCGAGCTCGATCGCGAGCGGCGAGCCGCCCAGGCGGCGCAGCAGCGCCGCGACGTCGGCGTCGTCGGGATCCGCGACGACGCCCGCGGCCTGCGCGCGGTCTTCGAACAGCGAGCGTGTCGCCGGTGCGTCGAGCGGCTGCAAACGGACGACGCGCTCGTCGCGCGTGCCCAGCGGCACGCGGCTCGTGGCGAGAAACCGCAGCGGTGCGGCGGCCAGCGCGTCGAGCACTTCGCGCGATGCTTCGGCGACGCGTTCGCACCCGTCGAGCACGACGAGCGTCGGTGCGCCCGTCCGCGCGGTGAGCGCGCGGACGACGTCGTCCGTGTCGGTGACGCCGAGCGCCGCGCCGACGCGCGCGAGCAGCTCGTCGCGGTTCGCGGCGCCGAGCGCGTCGACGAAGCGCACGTGCACGAAGCGGTCCGCGGCTTGGTGCGCGACGGCGAGCGCGAGGCGCGTCTTGCCGACGCCGCCGGTGCCCGTGACGGTGACCACGCGATGCGCGTCGATCGCGCGGCTCACCACGGCGACGTCTTCGTCGCGGCCGATCAGCGCGGAGAGCGGCTGCGGCAACGCGTCGTCGTACGTGTGCTCCCGCGCGTAGCCCTCCGCTGCGACGCGGTCGCGGCCTTCCGCTTTCGCGCGGTACAGCTCGCGGTCGGCGACGGCGAACAGATCGTCTGCCGTGCCGCCGTGCGCCGGTTCGATCGCCGCGACGCCGACGCTGACCGTGAGGCGGCCGGATTTTCCGAGCGGGTGCGGGATGGCGAGCGCGGAGACCGCGGCGCGCATGCGTTCGGCGGCCGCGATGCCGCCCGGGAGTGCCGTTACAGGCAGGATCGCCGCAAACTCTTCGCCGCCGTAGCGCGCGAAGCGGTCGCCCGCGCGCTGCAGCGTCGCGGATGCGGAGTGCGCGACGCGGCGCAGCGCGTCGTCGCCGGCGAGGTGGCCGTGGCGGTCGTTGTAGACTTTGAAGTAATCGATGTCGAGGATCGCGACGACGAGCGACGTCTTCTCGCGCGCGGCGCGTAGCCATTCCTCGTGCAGGCGCGCGTCGAACGTGCGGCGGTTCGCGACGCCGGTGAGGCCGTCGGTTTGCGCGGACTCGGCCAGGAAGCGCGCTTCGAGCGCCAGCGAGACGACCAGTGCGAGATCGTCGGAGACGTTCGTCTCGCCGGACACCAGGAGGGTCGCGTCGACGTCGCCTTCGCCGATCGGGATCTCGACGACGCTGTCGCCGAGCGCGCCGGACTGGCCGCGCATCGAGCGGCCGTCGCGGCGGACCACCAGCGCGGCGCCGCGGGCGCCGAGCACGTCGCGCAGCTCGGCCGCTCCAGAGGCGAGCGCGTCGGCGAGGGGCTGTGGGGCGCGCAGGGCGTGAGCGATCCGTCGCGCGGCTGGTGCGGCGATCACGTTAGCGCAACGCGACCGGGGGTGCGATCGGTTCGTCCGCGACGACGCGGTTGCGACCCAACGTCTTCGCGACGAGCAGCGCGCTGGAGGCGCGGCGCAGCAGCTCGCCCGGGGCGACGGGTGCGACGGCCGCTGTGGTGGTCGCGGGCGGTGCTCCGAGGGCCGGCGTGGGCGGTGCTGCCATGTCGGTCCGGGTGGGTTGCGGGGTGATCGCCGCTAGGCCGATGCTGACGGTGACGCGCTTCGACGGTACTGCGCCGTGTGCGAGGTCGAGGGCGTTGACGGCGGCGCGGGCGGCGTCGGCGATGCGGCGTGCGCCCGCGATATCGGTGTCGCCCAGCAGCGCGAGAAACTTGTCCGCCGCGTAGCGGCCGGTGATGTCGGTGGCGCCTGTGGTCGCGGTGGTGAGTGCGGCCGCGATGCGGCGCAGGATGTCGTCGCCGGCGAGGTGGCCGTACGTGGCGTTGTATTTCTGGAAGTGGTCGATGTCCACCAGCATCGCGGCGAGCGGCGTCTGCGTGGCGCGGGCGTGTTCCCAAGCGGTCGCGAGGTGTTCCTCGAGCGCGGTGCGGTTCGGAATCTCGGTGAGTCCGTCCAGATGCGCGGGCCGGTGC
>JAXDMB010000246.1:0-3141 GCA_034666325.1 Vulcanimicrobiota bacterium | reverse complement strand
TGCCGGGGTGGTTGAACGCAGCCTGCGCGTCGGCGTCGATGTTGGGGACGTTGCCGCCGCCCTCGCTGACGCCCCAGCTGTTGCTGATCGCGACCGGATTGAGCGAAGCGGCGTAGTCCACCGCGTCGGCGAGGCTGTCGAGGTCCTGACCGAGCGCCTCCACGAGCACGATGCGGCAGTTCGGGCACGCGGCGGAGACCATCGCCAAGTCGAGCGCGATCTCGTCGGCCCACGTGGTCGCGTCGGTGGTGCCCTTCTTGGGAGCCGGCGACGGCGGCGGAGCGCCCGGCGTAGCCTTCATCTGGTACTTGGTGAAGCAGTGGTTGTCGCTGGTGCAGGCCGGCAGACCGTACTGCTTGCGGTACGTCCCGAGGTCTTGCTCGGCCTTGGCGTCGTCGAACGCGGCGACGACCGCGACCAGCGGCCCGGCCGGCGTCGCGGTGCCGCTGAAGGCCGGGAGTCCGTATGTGCTGCGGAGCTGCGCCGGGGTCAGCCCGTGCGTCGGCGTGCCGGACGCGGCGGTGTTGCCGTCCTTGGTGACTTGGCAGTTCGCTTGCGTCCCGGTCGCGGTGCCGCAGCCCGCCTGGTCGGCCGGAACCGGCGTCGGTGACGCGGCGGGCAGCGCGCGCGAGATGTTGTTGGCTTGGTGGAGGCCGCCGCTCGTCGTCTTGTGCGGCGTCATCGAGCCGCCTGACGATGCGCAGCCGGCGATCACACCGATCGCGAGAACGGCGATGAACGCCTTCGCGCGCAGAGCCTTTGTGGAGCGTTCCGCCGGATCGGGGGTGCGATCGAACGGCGGCAATGGGCGATGGACGTCCGTCGTAGTGGTCGGCAAATGCTTCATCCGTGAAGACCCTTAGGCGACCGACTTGCGTCCGCGTCGGTCCCGGCGTCGAGTGATCGTCATGCGGCTGGTCCGCCCACCGGCCACACGTGTGCGCCCAAGTCCTTAGACTTAGGCCTAACGTCCCGATACCCCCAAAAAGGGGGTGTAAACGTAGAAGTGCGTCACACACTTGCCGGTTCCGTACACTTATGTACGCAACCGTACCGAGCCGCTGCGACCAGGACCGAATGTCGGGCGCCCTGAATGCACGTCGGTCGGCGTGGGGGATTAGCTCAGTTGGTAGAGCACCTGCATGGCATGCAGGGGGTCAGGAGTTCGAGTCTCCTATCCTCCACCAACCCGACGCGCGGAGGACGCCGGGCCGTCGCGGCGCGCAAGCGCCGAGGAACGTCCGGGCTCCATCGGGCAGGGTGCAGGATAACGTCCTGTCGGGGCGACTCGAAGGAAAGTGCCACAGAAACATACCGCGTGTTCCGCGAGCGTGAGCGAGCGGAATACGTAAGGGTGAAATCGTGCGGTAAGAGCGCACGGCGCTCCGCGGAGACGCGGGCGCGGGTAAACCCCACCTGGAGCAAGACAGCTCGTCAGCCTTCACTTCGGTGAAGGACCGCCGGCCCGGCGGAACGAGCGCACGTCGCAACGAGGTCGTCCGTGAGGGCGGCCCCAGAGAGATGACGGCCACGGCTTCTTCGGAAGCTTTGACAGAATCCGGCGTACAGGCGTCCTCCGCGCCTCCCGGCGAAAGCGCCTCGATGCTGTGGCAGGTATGGCGCATCGCCGCGCTCGGTGTTGCCGTCCTGGCACTGGGCTTGATGATCGGCAGCACGCTGTCGCAGCCGGCGACGCCGGGGTTCCGCGCGACGCTCGCCACGCCCGGTCAAGTCTCGAGCTTCCGGGTCACCAGCGTCGCCCCGCAGCGCGACGTGCATCCGGACGTGCGCGTGGGCGACGTCCTGAGCCTTCGCGACCCCGGCGCGGGGGAACGCCTGCGCTACGCGCGGCAGCGCCCCGGCGACACGTTCGTTTTCGATCGCGAACGCGGCAGCCCGGTCACCGTGCGCCTCAATCGCGTGCCGGAACGGCCGGTGTCGTACGTCTATCTCGCGATCGCATTTGCGTTCCTCGCGGTCGGAACGCTGCTCGCGGTACGCCGGCCGCAGATGCGTGAGGTCCGCGCCCTTTCGGGGCTGCTGCTGCTGTTCAGCGTGGCGCTGTGCGCGTCGCCGCAGAGCTGGATGCCGGTCGGGCTCGTGGGTCCGATGCTGCTGCTCGGCAATTTCGCGCAGTTCGCCGCGCTCGGGTTCGCCGTGCATCTCGCGACGGTCTTTCCGGATCCCGCGGCGGGCGGTTCCCTGGCGCGCATCCGGTACCTCAACATCGGCGTCGTGATCGGATTGATCGCAGTCGCCATGTTCATCGCCGGTTCGGTGTACCTGCGCGGCGTGATGCCGCCGGCCGTCGTCATGACGATCGGGCACTATCCCTGGGTCTACTATGTGGTCGCGATCAGCACCGCGTTCTGGATCGCGAACCGCCGTTCGTCGCCGGGCGACCGCACCCGCGTGCGATGGGTCTCGCTCTCGCTGGCGGTCGGTTTCTGCGGCGTCATCGTCAACCTCGTGCTGTTGATCGTCGCGCACGTGCAAGCCGACTGGATGGTGTATCTCCCGCTCACGATGATCGCCGTGCCCCTCGGGCTGGGCTACGCGATCGTGCGCCATCGCGTCGTGGACATCGGTTTCGTGCTCAACCGCGCCCTGGTGTTCGGCACGGTGTCCGCGATCGTCGTCGTCGCGTTCATGGTGCTCGAGTGGATCCTGGGCAGTATTCTGGTGAAGGTCTCGCACGTCACGTCGACGTCGCTCGAGCTGGGGCTCGCGCTCGTGCTCGGGTTCTCGCTGCGCTCGATTCACGGCCGGGTCCATGCGGCCGTCGACGACATCTTCTTCCGCGCGCGCCACGACGCGGAGCGAGCGCTGCGCACGCTCGCGCGCGAGATCGCGTACGTCACCGCTCCGCGCGTCGCGATCGCGCGGGTGCATGCCGAGCTCGTCGCGCGCACCGGTGCGCCGGGCGCCGCCGTCTACATCGCCGACGCGGCAGGGGCGCTGCGGGTCGATCCCGCGGAAACGCCCGCGCCCGATCACGTCGACATCGACGACCCGGCGCTCGTGCGCATGCGCGCGACCCGCGCCCCGCTGGCGTTGCGGGACGTCCGCTCGGCGCTGCGCGGCGACCGCGCGTTTCCGATGCTCGTGCGCGAAGCGCTCACCGGCGTCGTGGTCCTCGAA
>JAXDMB010000245.1:0-5407 GCA_034666325.1 Vulcanimicrobiota bacterium | reverse complement strand
CGCGCGGCGCGCGCGGGTCGACGAGATCACCTCGCTGCGCTACGACGCGCTCTCGTGGTCCGGCCTGGTCGTGCTGTGGGGGATGCTGCTCGCGCCCAACGGCGGCCACGGCGGCGGCCGTGCGGCCGGTGTGGCCGTCGGACTGTTCGTGATCGCGAAGGTCGCGGTCGCGGCGCGCTTCAACCAGACCGTGAAGGACGTCGTGCTGACGTTCCTGATGACGCGGCTTCCGCTGATCGCGATCGCCGAGCTGGCCGCCATGGTGATCGGACCGCGCCCGGGCGTGCACTACACCGCGTCGGGCAACCCGCTCCTCGCGGTGTGGGGGCGCTGGGACGCCGAGCACTACCTCAACGTCGCGAAGTACGGCTACTCCGGCACGGAGCCCGCGTTCTTTCCGCTCTACCCGCTGCTGATCCGCGCCGTCGGCGCGCTCACCGGCTCGCAGCTCGTGGCCGGCCTCATCATCTCGAACTTCGCGAGCTTCTTCGGACTGCTCTACCTCTACAAGCTCGTCGAGCACCAGTATAATCGCCACGTCGCGCAACGGGCGACGTTCTACGTGTCGATCTTCCCTACCGCGATCTTCTTCTCGGCAGTCTACAGCGAGTCGCTGTTCTTCTTCCTCACCGTCGCGTCGTTCTATTACGTGCGGGAGCGGCGCTGGCTGATGGCCGGCGTGTTCGGCTTCTTCGCGGCCCTCACGCGCTCGGAGGGCGTCCTGCTCGCGGCGCCGCTGTTCATCGAGTGGGTCATCGCCGCGAAGGAAGGCGGGCGGGAGTTCTTCCGCTACTGGGTGGACGACGTCGTGAAGCCGCTGATCGCGATGGCGCTCGTGCCGCTGGGGCTCGCGCTGTACATGGCGTACCTGTGGGTGTTGAACGGAGACCCACTGCGGTTCTCGCACGTGCAGTCGCACTGGGGCCGCAGCTTCGCGCCGCCGTGGGTGTCGTTCGCGAGCACCGTTCAGAAGATCGCGCACGCGCACGCGACGCAGACCGTTGCGAACGAGAGCTTGGAGCTGGCGTTCACGCTGCTCATGCTGATCGTGCTCGCCGTCGGCTTGCGGCGGCTGCGGCTCTCGTACGTCGTGTACATGGCGCTGTCGATCCTGATCCCGCTGTGCACCGGCAGCCTGATGAGCATGCCGCGCTTCGCGCTGGTCCTGTTTCCGATGTTCGCGCTGTTCGGGCTGTGGGGCGCGCGCCCGACGTTCGGCAACGCGTACGTCGCCTTCTCCCTGCCGCTCTTGGGATTGTTCACCGTGCTCTTCGCCGATTGGTACTGGGTCGCGTGAGCGTGCCCAACACGAGCCTGTTCCACCGGGTCCGCAAACGGCGCGGCGTGCGCCAGTTCGTCAAGTTCGGAATCGTCGGCGCGTCCGGGTTCGTGGTGAACCTCGTCATCTTCACGCTGCTGCAGCGCGTAGTGCCGAACCACACCGCGACCGGCCCGTACAACGCGATCTACTCCGTGTCGTTTCTCGCCGGCGGCGTGTCGAACTACTTTCTCAACCGGATCTGGACGTTCCGCTCCACCGGCCACGCGGGCAAGGAGGCGGTGCAGTTCCTGAGCGTCTCGGTGCTCGCGCTGCTCGTGGGACTGCTGGTGTCGTACCTCGTCGCGCCGTCGTTCGGACACGGTCACAAGACGTGGCTGCTCGCGACGCTTTCGGGCATCGTCGTGAACTTCTTCGTCAACAAGTACTGGACGTTCCGATCGGTCACATGACCGCCTCGCGGCTGTTCTGGATCGCGGCGCTCGCGTTCACCGCGGTCGGCGCCGTGCTGCGGTTCAAGGGAATCCACGACCCGATCTTCGACCATCCCGGCTGGCGCCAGGGCGACACCGCCGCGATCGCGCGCAACTTCGCGCAGCTGCAGTACAATCCGTTCTTTCCGCAGGTCGACTACAACGGGCCGCCGCCGAACTACGTCGAGCTGGAGCTGCAGATCGTGCCGTTCCTCGCCGCGACCCTGTACAAGATCTTCGGCGTGCACGAGGTGTTCGGCCGGCTGATCTCGCTGGCGTTCGGCATCGCGACGATCCCGGTGATCGCGGTGTTCGCGCGATGGCTTTGGCGGTCGGACGTTGCGGGAATCGCTGCGGCGGCGGCGTTCGCCGTGCTGCCGGGGGCGTGGTATTACAGCCACACCTTCATGCCGGACACCACCATGGTGTTCTTCACGACGTGCGCGCTCTATGCGTGCGCGCGCTGGATCGTGGACGACGAAGCGCGGTCGTGGCGCGGCTGGTGGCCGGCGGCGCTGCTCCTACTGCTCGCGTTTCTCGCGAAGCCCGTCGCGGTGACGGCGGTGATTCCGCTCGCCGCGTGCGCCGCCGCGCGGCTCGGCTGGCGCGGCGCACTGATGCGGCCGCAGCTCTGGGCGCTGTTCGCGGTCGCGTTCGTTCCGCTGGCGCTGTACGACAGTTTCGTGTCCGCGCACGCCGAGTGGCACTGGGCGAGCGGCATCACCAAACTGCACGTGATTCCGTCGCTGCACGCCGCGCTGACGTCGCCGCACGCGTTCGCGCAGAAGGCCGTGTCGTTCGCGCACGCGCTGAAGATGCTCGCGACGACGATGCTTGGACCGGCCGGCTTCGCGCTCGCGGTGCTGGGTTTCATCGTACCGCCGCGCTCGCGGAGCAACGCACTGCTGTGGGGCTGGCTCGGCGGCGGACTGCTGTACGCGTACGTCGTCGTGACGGTCGAGCGGGTCGACTACTATCTGTATCTGCTGCTGCCGCTCGCCGCGCTCGCGATCGGGCGGCTGTGCGCGTTCGCGTACGAGCGCTGGGGCGCCACGCCCGAGGCCGGGACGTCGCGCGAGCGGCGCACGACGCTGGCGGGAGTCGCGGCGGTCGTGTGGATCGCCGCGCTCGTGCTCGGGTACCGCGAGATCGCGCCGTACTATGCGTGGAGCCGGGTGAACTACGTGCGCGCGAAGCAGCTCGACGCCGCGCTGACGCCGGGCGCGCTCGTCGTCATGGGCCACTACGATCCGTCGATCCTCTACACGATCGGGCGCAAGGGCTGGGAAGAGGATCCGCACCTGTGGACGCCGTTCAACGAGCAGAGCGCGATCCGCAAGGGGGCGCGCTATTACATCTCGGTCGAGCACGCGCGCCTGAAGCAGACGAACCTCGAGCTGTACTGCTGGCTCGCGCGTTTTCCGGTGCTCGACCCGCTGGCCGCATGGCCGGTGTACGAAACCGACCCCGCGAAGGTGCTTCCGGGCGCTGAAGACCGCTGGCGCGCGTTCCGGCGCCGCGAGATGGCCGGCGCCTACGCGAACTGGAGACGAGAATGGAAATCAGCGCCCGACCCGTGCCGCTGAACCCATCCCCGGGCACCGCTCGATCTGAGCTCGACGCGGACGTCGCGGCGCTGCGCGCGCACGCCGATAGCTGGGCGCGGCTGGGGATCGCCGGCAAGATACGGCACCTGCGCGCGATGCGCGCCCGCACGATCGAAGTCGCGAGCGAGTGGGTGGATCTCGCGGCGCAGGCCAAGGGAATCGCGGAAACGGCGCTGGCGGGCGAGGAGTGGCTGTCGGGGCCGTATCCGCTGCTGACGGCGATCGACCGGCTCACCGCGACGCTGAGCGCGATCGCGCGCAGCGTCTCGCCGGCGATCCCGGAGCGCGCGATCCGCACGCGCCCCGACGGCCAGGTGATCGTGGACGTGTTCCCCGCGGAATCCGCGGATCGCATCCTGCTCAACGGCATCCGCGCGGAGATCTGGATGGAGCCCGGCGTCACGCGCGACAACCTGCACGATCACACCGCGAGCTTCTACAAGCAGCGCGAGCCGAACGGTTTCGTGACGCTGGTGCTGGGCGCGGGCAACATCGCGAGCATTCCGCCGCTCGACGTGCTGTACGCTCTGTACGCGCACGGCAGCGTCGTGATCCTCAAGCTCAATCCCGTGAACGCGTACCTCGCGCCGGTGTTCGCGCACATCTTCTCGTCGCTGGTGGACGAAGGCTTCGTGCGCATCGCGCAAGGCGGCGCGGACGTGGGCGCGCACCTCGTCGCGCATGACGGCGTCGGCGCGATTCACCTCACCGGCGGCGAGCGCACGCACGACGCGGTCGTGTTCGGCGGCGGCGCGGACGGTGCGGCGCGCAAGCGCGCGGGCACGCCCGTCGTCACGAAGCCGGTCACGAGCGAGCTCGGCAACGTGACGCCGGTGATCGTCGTGCCGGGACCGTGGCACGACGCCGACCTCGACTTTCAAGCGGCACACGTCGCGACGCAGAAGCTGCACAACGCCGGCGCGAACTGCATCGCGGCGCAAGTGCTCGTCACGGCGGAAACCTGGGACCTGGCACCGGCATTTTTGAAGAAGGTGCGGCACGCGCTGAGCCACGCGCCGCCGCGTCCGTCCTATTATCCCGGTTCGGCGGAGCGCGTCAAAGCGATCGAGGTTCGGCACGCCAACGCGCAGCCCACCGGCATTCCGATGGACGGCGTGCACCGCACGTTCGTGGGCGGGCTCGATCCGGCGAACGCGGACGAGCCGCTGTTCCGCGAAGAAGCGTTCGGCCCGGTGCTGGCGCAAACGGCGTTGCCGGGCGACGACGCGGCGACGTTCTTGCGCAACGCGGTCGCGTTCTGCAACGAGCGGCTGCACGGCACGCTCGGCGCCGCGATCCTGATCCACCCGCGCACGATCGCGCAGCTCGGCGCCGCGTTCGAAGACGCGATCGCCGATCTGCGCTACGGCTGCGTGACGGTCAACACGTGGCCCGGCGTCGGCTTCACCGTCGCCGCCGCAAGCTGGGGCGCCTATCCGGGCAACACGCTCGCCGATGTCGGAAGCGGCATCGGCGTCGTGCACAACGCGCACTTGTTCGACAAGCCGCAAAAGTCCGTCGTGCGCGCGCCGTTCGCCCCGTTCCCGCGCTCGCTGAGCAACGGCGAACGCACGCTGCTGCCGATTCCACCGTGGTTCGTCACGCACCGCCACGCGGACAAAGTGGCCCGCAAACTGTTCGCCTACACGGCAAAGCCTTCCGTGGTCCGGCTCGCAGCGACGGTCATCGAGGCGTTGCGGTCCTAGCAGTTCTCGCGATGCCCGGATCGACAGGCGCCGAGTTACGTCGCTCGATCTGCCGTTCAGCGCGTTTGCGCGCAGGCAATAGCCCGGGTCTTCGACCTTCGTACGAACCGCTGCAAGATCTGGTAGACCGCTACGGGTTGATCCCCGACACGTAGTCCCCGCCGTCCGCCGGCAGCGTGAGCAGCTGCCGCCGCATGGTGGGCGCGAACGAGATGTGGATCCATACGCGCTTCTCGTGGATCAGCTGGTCGAACTTCAACGGCGACGCGGCGATCTTCTTGCACACGTCGAACGGCGTTCCGAACGCGGCGCACGTGAAGTCGACCGCATAGGCCTGCTGAT
>JAXDMB010000244.1:0-3179 GCA_034666325.1 Vulcanimicrobiota bacterium | reverse complement strand
AGCCGCGCGCAGCGGACTGCGCCGCGGATGCGAGCCGTCCGCGGGGCGGCGGCGGCGCGTGATCGGCGAGGTGCAGCGCGCTGTACCAGGCTTGCGAGAGCGCGCGGCGGTCGGTGTGGGCGAGATGCGTCGCGAGAACCGCGACGCCGTTGGTCTGCTGCATGTCGGTCGTGCCTCCGCCCCGACCGTACCGCACGCCCGTGACCCGGGCGTTGCAGCGGTGTTGCCTACTTGCGCGCAGTGCGCCGGCGGCCGTCGTCGAACGACGCGCTCGGCTCGAGGTACATCGCGGCGTTGCCGATGTCGAACGTCGCGACGAAGTTGCGCAGCACGCCTAGCCCGATGTTGCCTGCGTCGACGCGGTCGGCGAACGCGCCGTCCTTCGCCAGCACGACGTCGACGTTGCGGTGGAACAGATCATATCCGCCCATGCGGACCGCGTCGAGCGACGTGTGGTACGTCGCGTTCGCCCCGCCGATGCCGTAGTTGATCGACGCCGCCGCCGAGAACGGCACGATGCCCGGATGCGCTTCGAGGAACGGGCGGTACAGCAGCATCTCGCCGCTGTTCCCGGTGTCGACGATGAACGGCGCGTCGAGGCGGTCGTTCACGCGCAGCGTCGCCTCGGCGAGCTCGCGGTCCACGTCGAGACCGATCTGCGTTCCCTGCGGCACGAACGAGCCCGGCGGCCCGAAGCGCATCTGGTGCTTGGCGAAATCCATCTCCACGACGGCCGACGCGAAGAACGGATAGCCGAGGATGCCGTCGATCTTCAGCCCGCCGCCGAGATTGCGCGCGATATCGAGTGACGACACGACGACGTCGTCCATGCTCGCACCGTCGATCTCCAGATGCGGCAGCGTCGCGACGGTGAGCCCGCCGCTGCGCGCTGCGCCGCGCACTTCCATCGCGCCCTGTCCGGTGATGCCCGCCGCCTTGAGCACCGCGGTGTCGAGAAGAATCGACTGCGCGCCCGTGTCGAGCAGAAAGAACCAATCCTTGTCCGCGATGCGAACGTTCACGCCGACGTGCGATCCGCGCTCGACCAGCGGCACGACGTGAATGCGGTCGGCGGCGAGCGTGCGCGGCGCGAACGCGGCGAAGTTCACCGGATCCACCGGCTCGTCGACGCGCACCGACGTCGTCTGCTGCACCGTGTCGAAGCGATGGTCGCCGTCGGTGAGCGTGTTGCGGAACGGGATCTTGCGGCCTTTGACGTCGCGCCAGTCGGCGTAGTCGACGAACGACGAGCCGTCGCCGTCGAGATATTCCATCCGCAGCGGGAGCCCGCTCGCGGGGTCGATCCACAACGTCTCCGGCTCACCGCCCGGCGCTTTCACCTCGAGCCGCCACGCTTTGACCGTGCCGTAATCGCCCCAGCCCGCAAAGCGCGTGAGATCGGGACGCTTCACGAACTCGCCCGAGTCGACGATCATCTCGGTGAGGGCACGCCGGCGCAGATACCCGCGCAGCTCGCGCACGTTGCCGTTCGCGTTGCGCATGTACAGCCGGTCACCGACGCGCAGCGACGACTCGCGGCGCGGTCCGAGCACGTCGTCCTCGCGTTCGTTCGTTCCGTCGCGCACGACGCGAAACGTTCCGGTGAGCCCTTGTCCGGCGAGCGTTCCTTCCGCGGCGAACGTCTTCATCTCGTCCGCGTGCGTCGCGCGGTCGTATGCGGCGATGATCGTCGTGACGGGCACGTCGGGATCCGCCGCGCGCTTCGCCGCGGCGGGCAGTGCTGCGAACGAAAGCAGCGCAGCGCTAAGGAGCGCTGCTGTACTTGTCGAACGAAGCCAGGACGTTTTGAACGTAGTTGCGCGTCTCGGCATACGGGGGAACGTCACCGTACTTCTCCACCGCGCCGGGACCTGCATTGTACGCCGCGACCGCGAGGCGCTTGTCACCGTGAAAGCGGTCGAGCAAGCCGCGGAGATAGCGCGCACCGCCCGCAACGTTTTGCGCGGGATCGTACGAATCGCGCACGCCCAAGCCGGCGGCGGTGTCGGGCATCAGCTGCATGAGCCCGCGCGCACCGACCGGCGAGGTCGCGTTCGCGTTGAAGCCCGATTCGTTCGCGATCACCGCCTTGATCAGCGCGGGGTCCACCTGCCAGGTCGCCGCGTTCTGTTCCACCAGCGCGTCGATCTGCGCCGGCGGAACCGGGGCGGACACGACGGCAGGCGCGCCGCTGCCCGGCGCATCGGGACCGCCGGGCTGCAGGCCCAGCGCGGGGTTCGCGGGCTTGAGCGCATCGGCGAGCGCGCTGGCGAAGCGCGGCCCGCCCGGCGCCGAAGCGGCCGGAACGGGCTGCACCGTCCCCGGCGCGGGGGCGCCGGTTATCTCCGCGATCCGGCTCTGGACCGCGGCCATGTCAGCGAAGACGTCCATCATGTCAGGGTATCGGCGAGTCGGAGCAGCGCCGTGAGCGTCTCGCGCGAGCTGGACGGCTCGGCCCCTTGGCGCAAGAAGCGCTCCAGCGCCGCCTCGTCGGCGACGCACCGGGCGAGGAATGGATCGATGCAGTCGATGCCGAGCGAGCGCGCGTCGCGCGATTCGTCCAGCGCCGCGACGGCCGCGCGCACGACCCGGGCGGCCGCGACGTGCTCGGGCGCCGCGACGTCTGACAGCGTGCGGCTGGCGCTGCGCGCGACGTCGATCGCGGGAAACCGTCCGGCCCGCGCAAGGCGATCGCTCAGGACGAGGTGGCCGTCGAGCGCGGCGCGCGCCGCCTCGGACACCGGATCGTGCTCGTCCGGACCGTCCGAGAGCACCGTGGCGATCAGCGTGACGCTGCCGCGACCGACCGCCCCGGCGCGCTCCAGCAGCCGCGCCAGCAACCCGAAGACGCTGGGCGGATAGCCGCCGCGCCCGGCCGGCTCGCCCGCCGCCAGCGCGAGCTCCCGCGCCGCGGCGGCGATCCGCGCCAGCGAGTCGACCACCAGCAGCACGTCGAGCCCGCGCGCTCGCAGCGCATCGGCCTGCGCGAACGCGACCTCCGCCGCGCGCACGCGCTCGGCCGGCGCACGGTCGCTGGTCGCGCACACGATCGTCGTGCGGTCGTCCAGCTGCGCCAGCCGGCGCTCCGCCTCGCGGCCGCGCTCGCCCACCAGCGCGACGACGACCGCGTCGGCGCGAGCACCGCGCAGGACCGCGTCGAGCAGCGTCGACTTGCCCGC
>JAXDMB010000243.1:0-5532 GCA_034666325.1 Vulcanimicrobiota bacterium | reverse complement strand
CGTCGGAGACCGATCTGCTCGCGCTCAATGCGGCGATCGAAGCGGCGCACGCCGGCGATGACGGCCGCGCGTTCTCCGTGATCGCAAGCGAGATCCGGCTGCTCGCGCTTTCGACGACCGACTCCGCGCGCAACGTCGCGCGCCTGCTCGCGGGCGTTCGGGACGGCGGCCAGTCGCTGCGCGTGACGTTCGCCGGCGCCGCGGAGCAGACCGCGAGCGTGGACGAGGGCGCGCACGCGGTGCGCACGGCGATCGGCGCGCTGCGCAGCGACCTCGACGACGCGGTGCAGCGCGGCTTCGGCGTCACCGCGACCGCCGAAGAACAGTCGCGCGCGCTCGAGCGCATTCTCGACGGCGCGGCGCGCAGCACGGTTGCGGTGGAAGAGAGCGCCGGCGCGGCAGGCGACGAACGCCGCGAAGCGCTCATGGACCTCGTCTCGCGCACGTACGCCGTGGCGGAGCGCCGCCCGATCGGCTTGGCGGTCGAACGGATCCGTCCGTTCGTGATGCGGCTCGCCGATCGCGTGGAATCCGCGATCGAGCGCGCCGCGGCAACCGCGCGCATCCCGCTCGACCGGCTGTTCGCCTATCGCTATGACGAGCTGCGCGGCGCGCGTATCCGCGAGCTGAGCCGTCTGTTCGACGTCGCGCGCGTTCCCGCGGAAGGTTTCACGCCGGCGAAGTACGCCACGCCGTACGACGTGCACCTCGACGTCGCGGTGGCCGACGTGCTCGATGAAGAGCTCGCGCGCAGCGCGGAGTTCCAGCCGCTCACGATCGCGATCGCTGACTTGAACTCGTTCTTGTGGTGCTATCCGCGTCACTTCATGGCGAACTGGACCGGCGACGCCGAGATCGACAAGCGCGTGAACCGCGTGAAGCGGTTCAACGAGGAGCGTTTCGCTCTCGCGACCGCGCGCTTCGCGCTCGGCGACGGATCGAGCGTTCCCCTTCGCGCGCCGTATGAAGCGTTCGCTCGCGCGGGCTGCACGCTGGCCCGGCCGGCCGGCGAACGGCCGTGGCGCGCCCGCGTGTACCCGCGCGATACGAGCGTCGTCTACAACGAGCTGGCGGTGCCGCTGTACGTCGCGGGCCGCCGCCACAGCACGCTGCGTTTCAGCTACGCCGACAGCGTGATCTGAGACGTCCTGCGGGGCGTCGCTGCGCGGTGCTCGGGCGGTCGTCCGCCGGTTAAGCTTCGCTCTGGTAGCTTGACTAAGCGGGCGCTTTGCGGTCATGATGGCATAGCGGCCGGGCGATAGCCCGGACCTGCGCTGCTCGGGTACGGGTGAGTCGCGTGTTCCATCGCGTTCGGGTCGCTGTGGCGGCTGTGATTTCGGTTTCGCTGGTCGTCCCGGTTTCGGGCTCGGCGGTTCCGCTCGGGATGCCCGCCGCCGGCTCACGAACCGCGGCGAACCACGTCGCGTACGCGCAGCCGCTCCGCGTTCAGGTCACCGAGCCGCCTCGGCCGCGGATTCCGGTTCGGGTGCCGAACGCGGTGCGCGCGAAGATCGCCGCTTCGGTCCGGCACGGCGCCGGCGTGCGAATCACCGGGTGGACGATGCTCCGGCCCAATCAGATCGACGCTCTCGTCGCGGCGGCTCGGCAAGCGGCGCGCGCCGGGCGGCGTGGGACACCGAGGCCGCGGCCCACGAGCAATCCCCCGGTCGGCGCGTTATCCCCCTTCCCTCCCATCATACCTCTTGACCCGACGCCTACGCCGAGCCCGGTTCCCACGATGCTATCCGGGACCGGCATCAATTCGTGGTGGCGCTACCAAGAAGAGCGTCTCCCGGGCGGCGACCGCGTCATGGGAAATGTCGGCACGGGGAACGTCATGGTGCAAGCCGACGACATGACGATCGCGCACAAGGGGCTCGAGATGGCGTTCCGGCGCACGTACAACGCGCAAAGTGCGCATGACGTGAACGCCGGCGACGCGGCGAGCTGGACGTGGAAGCCGCCCGGGATGTACGGCAACGGCTGGACGAACACGTTCGACGCGCACCTCGCTCGCACGCCGGACGACTCCCTCTACAGCGTGTTCGACATCGACGGTACGCGATACGATTTCAGCTCGGCGACGGCGCTCGTTTACAACCCCGTTGCCGGAAACCATACCACGCTCGCCTTCGACAACGCGTGCGGCTATCTGTGGACGAAGAAGAGCGGGACGACGTATTACTTCTACCGGCCGGATCCGAGTGCGTCGTGTCCGTCGTTTCCTTCGAACGGCGGCGTCGCGGGCGGGTTCGCGGGCCGGCTGTACCAGATCATCGGCCGCAACCGCAACGTGACGCTGACGCTCAACTATCTATGGGACACCGATGCGTCCGCGAGCGGTAAGATCAACCAGATCATCGTCCAGGCGGAATCGGGCATGACCGCCACGCTGACCTTCGCCGACGTGAACGGCCATCGGCTCTTGCAGCAGCTCACCTATCCCGACGGCGCGACGTCCGTGTCGTACGCGTACGATCCCGACGGGAACCTCACCAGCGTCACGAAGCCGGCGAACAACGGCTCGGGAGCGCGGCCGCAGTTCTGGTACGGTTATGAAACCGTCGGAACCGATTCGGTGATGACGTGGACGTCGAGCCCCCTGTGGGCGTCGGCATGCAACGTGGACAACTGCGGCGGTGACGGCGGCTATGTCGGGATCGGCTACAGCGGCACGTCGCGGGCGGGTTACACGCTGGCGTCGCTGCAGACGTTCGCCGTGGTGAATCCCAACATCAGTGACGGCGGCCCGTACGGTCCGCTCCAACCGGCATACCCGACCTACGGATACGCGTTCCGGACCGAATACTATTCGACGGGCGTTCCCACCCCGACGTTCCGAGATACGGACGGGCATGCGACGAACTGGGTGGTGGACGGGGCGGCTCGTCCGACGCAAACGCAGGAGTGCGCGGTCACCGTGAGCCAAGGGCAGCAGTGCACGGGCGCGCTCTTGACCACGTACGAAACGTGGGACAGCGACAACAACCTCATCTCGGAGATCGACGCGCGATCCTATGAATCGAATTACGCGTACGACGTCGACGGAAACACGGTTGCGGCTGCCGCGCCTGTGCCGACCGCGGGCGGTTCGCGGCCCACGCGGCTCTTCACGTACGACGTGCACGACAACTTGACGGCGTACTGCGATCCGAACGCGACGCAGAGTCTTGGCGCGACGTGGAGCTCACCGCCGACCGCGCCCGTGCCCGGGCAAGGCGGTCTATGCCCGCAGAGCACTGCCGCGGCGCAATACCAGTGGAGCACGTCGACCGCCGAGCCGTTCGGCGAGCTCGCAGGCGCGACGTCTCCTGCGACCGCCGCGGCTCCGACGGGTTATCAGCGAACGTTCTCGTACGATGCGGCGCAACAGGGTGGCGGTCTGGACTACGGGCTGCCCACCCGCGTGTCGGGAACGGCAATGACGCAGACGGGCGATCAGGCGACTCCCTCGCGCCAGCCGCAGCAGACGTTCTGGTACGACACGAACGGCAACCTTTTGTGCTACGGTACGGGCAGCGGGCAGTGGATCCTCACGTACGACGCGCTCGGGCGCCTGAAAACGGCGGCGGACCCGGACGATTCGACCGGAAGCGGTATCGGCGTCTGCGCGAAGACCGGTGCGCAACCTTCGTGGAATACGACCTCGCACACGGCGTATTTCGCGGACGGCTCGGTGTTGTCGAAGCAGAGCGCTTCTCAGTTCGCGAGCGGGGTCGCGACATCGTTCACGTACGACCTCGACGGCAACGTGAAATCCGAGACGCATCATCACGGCTGCACGAGCGTCGCGTCGTGCACGGCTGGTTTGACGAACAAGTGGTACGATGGCGTGGACCGGCTCATCGAGGTGCAGCAGCCGTATGACGCGACGGACATTCAAGCCTATCCGTGGTCGACCCGCTATATCTACGATCTCGGTGCGGGTGGCGTGACCGCGTACCGCGGAATGGGGTTGCGTGGTTATGGGAACTTGGTCTCGACGCAGGAGCTGTTGTCCGGAACGGTCTGGGAGCCGGCGTTCGGACAATATTACGGCATGAGCACCGGGACGTGGACGGACGTTCGGGCAACCAGCTTCGACGCGCTGGACCGGCCGGTATCGAGCTACGAAGCCGCCTTCGGCGACCAGCCGAAGTCGACGAACACCTATGACGGCGCCGCAGCGGCGGGTCTGCTGTCCTCGGTGCAGCTCGCGACCGGCGAGTTCAAGAGCCTGGTGTACGACAATCTCGGCCGGCGCACTGACGCGCTCTATCCGAACGACCCGAACGGTACGGTGACGCCTGCGATCCACGAGGCGTACGATGCGAGCGGGCACGTCACGAGCCGCACGACGTCCACCCTGGGGACGGAGACGCTCGCCTACGACCGAACCGGCGCGGTAACGAGCGTCGTCGAGCCGGCGACACTCGGGGGCGGGACGACGCATACGCGTATTACGCGGACGGAATGCGTTCGGCGGCCGGTTACTCCGATCTGACACAGTCGTATCCGAACGCGCTGCAGTACGCGTACCGTGCGGACGGAAAGCGCGATGTCCTGACGCTGCGGAACGGCACGTCGTTCTCGTGGTCGTATACCGCAGGGGGCCGGGTGCTGTCGCAATCGGACCCGCTGACGGGTACAACAGTGTCGCCCGATGCGTACTACACGAACTCGAAGGGACTGCAGATACTCTACTTTCCGCACTCCGTTACCTACGCGCCGTGGAGGCAGGGTCTCGACACGTTCGGGCGTGTCGTGGGCATCACGTTTCCCGTTAGTCTGTTCTCGTACAGCGGCGCGCAGTTCGATCTCGAGGACGACGTGTCGCAGCAGACGGCCTCGGGCTACCGGTCGAGCGGGTTTACGCGCTACGGCACTCAAACAATGTGCCTGCTGGCGACGATCCGTGGTGAGAAGAGCGCTCGCGCTCAGGGCGGTTCGCCGTGCGCGGTCGTCGGCGGACCGAACGAGATCAACGGCACACAAATGAGCGACCAGAACGGTCGGCCTTTGACGACGCAGAACTGGACGCTGGACGGGCGTAGCGGCATGCTCCTCCACCGAACGTCGCCGGCGCCGAACGGTACCGATACGCAGGGGTCATCGTACGCGTATGACGCTTCCGGGCGTCTCGTTCAAGATTTCGAAGGAGAGGGCGGGCCGCGCGGCGCGGCGCCGCCCACCTACTCTCCGCCCTGGTGTATCGGCGGCGCGGGCAACATCACGTATTGCTACTCGAACGGATCGCGCGCGAAGACGTACGACGCAGAGAACCGGCTGCACAGCGAGACGTTCACGTACCTCAACCAAGTCGCCGGCACATCGAACGGCGCGTATGAGTACGGTTCGTATTGGCAGGACACGTCGGGTTACGGGCAGCCTGCGAACATCCAATCGGTCGATTACGGGACGACGAGTCACCCGATGCGGTTCTCGCTGTATCATCCCGATCAGGCGGGGCCGGCAAACCCCTCACCGTCGGAGACACCGGCGTGGCTTTGGGACGGGGACGACCGCTTTATCACATGCGCCCTAGTCAACGGT
>JAXDMB010000242.1:0-15107 GCA_034666325.1 Vulcanimicrobiota bacterium | reverse complement strand
CGTCGTCATCGCCGCCGCTCGTGAGGTTCCACGACGAGCGGCGAAAGCGCCACATGCCCGCGTACAGCACGTCCGGGTTCTTCGGATCCATCGCGAGGTCCGACGCCCCGACCGCCGGTCCGAAATACAGCGTCTTCGTCCACGTCGCTCCGCCGTCCGTGCTTCGGTACACGCCGCGCTCCGCGCTGTCGCGGAACGGATCGCCGAGCGCCGCGACGAGCACGCGCTTGGGATCGCGCGGGTCGAGCAGCACGCGCGCGATCTGCGACGTCTGCGCGAGGCCGAGGTGCGCCCAGTTCTTGCCGCCGTCGGTCGAGTGGTACACGCCGTCGCCCGGGATCACGTCGTTGCGCGGCCACGGCTCTCCGGTGCCGACCCACACGTCGTTCTTGTCGCGCGGCGAGATGGCGATCGCGCCGATCGACTGCGTGCCTGCCTTGTCGAACACCGGGCTCCAGTCGGTCCCGCCGTTGGTGGAGCGCCACACGCCGCCGCCCGCCGCCCCGGCGTACAGAAGCGCGGGATCGAGGTCCGTTCCGGCAACGGTCGCGACGCGGCCCCCGGAGACCGCCGGCCCGATGCTCCGCCACTGAAGCGCCGGCGCAGGCGAGGGCAAGGCAGTGGGCGAGGCCGCCGGCGCAGCGCTCGGCGCAGGCGAGGGCGGCCGGTCGGGCTCGGCTGCATTCGACGGAGTGCCGGCGCAGAACAGAAGAATCGCCGCAACGAACGGTGCGACAGCGGTGAACGGACGCGAGACCATGGAAGCGATGGTACGCGAAACCGGCGGTCGCATCCGTTTCTCGGTGACGTCGCCGTGCTCGGCGGGTATCGCGGCGTTCCGCGCGCGCGATCTGTGATCGAGTTACATCGGGCGCCGCCGACCGCCCCCGGGGTGTAGGCGAGCACCACTCGCGCGGGCTCGCAGGAACGGTCGACGGCGCACCCGCCGCGTCATTGCGGGTTGTTCGGCACGGCGAGACCGAGGCGACGGAGTCGCAACACGGCCGCGTCGCGCGAACAACTGCATGTGCGCGGACGGGTGATGCGAGTACCGGGCTCACGAGAAGAGCACCCGGTCTCGGTGTGGAGAGACTCGGGGTGTCCGCACTCGGGGCATGCCGGTAAACGCATCTGAATCTTCGGTAGCATACTTCCGCGTGCCACGCAATACCACACTATACGAACGCGCCCGTATACTTCCGGCGTGGCCGAGAAATTTGGCGAGCGGCTCCGGGCGTTGCGCACGCGACGGCATCTCACGCCGAGCTCGCTCGCGCACGCCGTCGGCGTGACGGAAGGCGCGATCCGGCAGATGGAATCGGGACAGACGAAAAGCGCGAGCTTCCTGGTGGGGCTGAAGCTCGCGAACGTCCTGGGCGTCACGGCTTGGCATCTTGCGACCGGGCGCGACGGCCCGCCGGAAACGGAATCACCTTCGACGGATCGGCCGCCGGTGGCTGCTCTGGAGCGCTTGTCTCTGCAAATAAACGCAATAGATCGTCGCGTGAAAGCATTGGAAGCCCGGCGGCGCGGCGGTACACGGCGAAAAAGTCAAGAATGATCTCGGGCGGCTGATACACGTCGCTGTTGTAGCGAGGGTGAATGCCACCTGGTTGGCTCAGTAATCGCCGGCCGCCGTTTCGAGCTGCGGGCGAATGAACGAGCAACGCGCGCCGCAAACGCGGCCGCCCGCGACGGGGTCATCGCGGACGTGGGATTGCAAGACGATCTGGACGCGCACGGCTACGCGATCGTGCCTTCGCTGCTCGGTGCCGGGGCGTGCGACGCGCTGCGCGCGCTGTTCGACGAGGACGACGCGTTCCGCAACACGGTCGTGATGGAACGCCACGGCTATGGCCGCGGCGTCTACCGCTATTTCCGCTACCCGCTCCCGCCGCTCGTCGCGGATCTGCGCGAGCAGCTCTACGCGCAGCTCGCGCCGGTCGCGAACGCCTGGGCCGAGTCGCTGCGCGACGACGCCCGCTATCCCGCGGCGCTCGCGGAGTTCCTCGCGGTCTGCCATGCGAACGGGCAGACGCGGCCGACGCCGCTCGTGCTGCGCTATCGCGGCGGCGACCACAACGCGCTGCACCAGGACGTCTACGGCAACGTCGCGTTCCCGCTGCAGGCCACCGTGCTGCTCAGCGAGCCCGGCGCGGAATTCGACGGCGGCGAGTTCGTGCTCGTGGAGCAGCGGCCGCGCAAGCAAAGTCTGGCGCACGTGGTGCCGCTGCGCCGCGGCGACGCGGTGGTGTTCCCGAACGCGATCCGGCCGGCTCGCGGCGCTCACGGCACCTTTCGAACCACGTTCCGCCACGGCGTCTCGGACGTGCGCCGCGGCGAGCGCGTCACGCTCGGCTTGATCTTCCACGACGCTCGCTGACCGGCGGCACTTCGTTCCATTCGTCGAAAAGGAACGGCCCTTGGTGCGCCAAGCATGCGTAATATGCACCAAGCGCGGGCACGATCCGAGGAAGGTTCGTCCCACTCCCTCAGCAGGGTAGCCCTTTCTCGCAGCTCCGAAGCATGAAAGGGAACGGCGCTGGGAATGTTCCGTGTCATGGACCAGATGGAGAAAACTTCCGCCGTCCGTACACGGCGTTATAATGATTTTCCACGCACGCCTGCCAAGGAAGGTGAGCAGCCGGTGTCCGAAGTGATGATCCCGCTCGAACGCGAGAGCGCCTTCCGGACCGAGCACGACCCCATCTGGTTCTTCGAGGACGGCTCCGGCGATCTCAAAGACCTCTTAGGCGGCAAGGGCGCGGGACTGGCGGAGATGACGCGGGCCGGTCTGCCGGTGCCCCCCGGCTTCACGCTGACCACCGAAGTGTGCCTGGCGTTCTACGAGGCCGGCCGTACCTTGCCCGGCGCGTTGTCCGATGAGATTCACGACTCGATGCGCGAGCTCGAGCGCCGCACCGGCAAAGGCTTCGGCACGGCCGCGAACCCGCTGCTCGTGTCCGTGCGCAGCGGCGCGCGCGTGTCGATGCCCGGCATGATGGACACGATCCTCAACCTCGGGCTCAACGACGAGACCGTGATCGGCCTCGCGAAGCTGACCGGCAACGACCGCTTCGCGTACGACGCGTACCGCCGCTTCATGGCGATGTTCGGCAGCGTCGTGCTCGGCATTCCGAAGGACGAGTTCGACCGCGTGGTCGAGGAAGCGAAGCAGAAGGCCGGCGTCGCCACCGATCCGGAGCTCGGCGCCGACCGCTGGAAAGAAGTGATCGCGCAGTACCGCGAGATCGTGCGCGTGCACACCGGCGAGCCGTTCCCGCAAGACGTGTTCGAGCAGCTCGACCTCGCGATCAAAGCCGTGTTCGAGTCGTGGCACTCCAAGCGCGCGATCAACTACCGCAAGTTCAACAAGATCTCGGACGACTGGGGCACCGCGTGCAGCGTGTGCTCGATGGTGTTCGGCAACTTGGGGGACGACTCGGGGACGGGCGTCGCGTTCACGCGCGATCCGAACACCGGCGAGAAGTCGCTGTTCGGCGAGTACCTGCGCAACGCGCAAGGCGAGGACGTCGTCGCCGGCATCCGCACACCGATGAAGATCTCCGACCTGCAGAGCTCGCAGCCCGACGTGTACGCGCAGTTCGTCGCGATCGCGCACCAGCTCGAGAAGCACTACGGCGACATGCAGGATCTCGAGTTCACCGTCGAGCGCGGCAAGCTGTGGATGCTGCAAACGCGCAGCGCCAAGCGCAGCGCCGAAGCCGCGGTGCGCATCGCGCTCGATCTCGTGCACGAAGGCATCATCGACAAGAACGAAGCGCTGCGGCGCGTGGACGCCGCGTCGCTCGACCAGCTGTTCCACGCGCGCATCGACCCGAACGAGAAGTTCACGGTCGCGGGCAAAGGTCTCAACGCGTCGCCCGGTGCGGCGACGGGTCAGGTGGTGTTCGACGCCGACACTGCGGCGGAACGCGGCCACGCGGGCCAGGACGTGATCCTCGTGCGCGTCGAGACCGCGCCGGACGACGTGCACGGCATGATCGCCGCGAAGGGCGTGCTCACGTCACGCGGCGGCGCGACGTCGCACGCCGCGGTCGTCGCGCGCGGGATGGGCAAACCGTGCGTCGCGGGATTCGACGCGATGAAGGTGGACTACCGCGCGAAGACCGCGACGATCGGCGACGCGGTGCTCAACGAAGGCGACTGGGTCACGATCGACGGCACGACGGGCAACGTCGCGGTCGGCAAGCTCAGCCTGATCCCGCCGCCGTCGAAGCTGCCGGATTGGCTGGCGGAGTTTCTGAGCTGGGCCGACGCGGCGGCGCGACTGGAAGTGTGGGCGAACGCGGATACGCCCGACGAAGCGCGCAAGGCGCGCGAGCTGGGCGCGACGGGCATCGGCCTGACGCGCACCGAGCACATGTTCATGCAGCAGAACCGGCTGCCGGTGGTGCAGCGCATGATCATCAGCGACACGCCGGAGGCGCGTGCCGAAGCACTGGCGCAATTGTTGCCGTTCCAGAAAGACGACTTCTGCGGGATTCTCGAGGCGATGGCCGGTTATCCGGTGACGATCCGCCTGCTGGATCCGCCGCTGCACGAGTTTCTCCCGGCGCTCGAGCAGCTGCTCGTGGAGACGACGGAGCTGCGCCTCACCAAGGGCGAAAGCGATCCGGACTACCAGGAGAAGATGCGCGTGCTCGGGCGCGTGCGCGCGCTGCACGAGCAGAACCCGATGCTCGGCCTGCGCGTGTGCCGCTTGGGCATTCTCTATCCCGAGATCTACGCGATGCAGGTGCGCGCGATCTTCGAAGCGGCGTGCGACCTGCGCGCGCGCGGCGTCGACGCGCAGCCCGACGTGATGATCCCCGGCGTCGGCACGCTCGAGGAGATGCAGATCACGCACGACGCGGCGAAGCTGATCGCGGACGAGGTGATCCTCACGCGCGGCGTCGAGGTGAGCTATCGCATCGGCACGATGGTGGAGCTGCCGCGCGCGTGCGTCATCGCGGGCGAGCTCGCGACGGTCGCGGAGTTCTTCAGCTTCGGCACCAACGATCTCACGCAGACCACCTACGGCTACTCGCGCGACGACGCCGAAGCCAGCTTCATCCCGCGTTATCTCGAGCTGAAGATCCTCAAGGACGATCCGTTCCAAGTGCTCGACCGCGTGGGCGTCGGGGCGCTGATGCGCATGGGCGTGGAGCGCGGGCGCGCGGCGCGCGCGGACCTGAAGCTGGGCATTTGCGGCGAGCACGGCGGGGAGCCGTCGTCCGTGGAGTTCTGCGACGAGGTGGGGCTGGACTACGTGAGCTGCTCGCCGTACCGCGTGCCGATCGCGCGCCTCGCGGCCGCGCAGAGCGCGCTCGCGAAATAGGCTACCGGGCGCGTGCGCTAGCCGTTGCCCGTCGCTCGCGACGGAAGCGTCTTCAGATAGGAGAAGATCGCTTCGAGCTCGGCGTCGTTCATGCCGCGAATCGTGCGCCACGGCATGAACGGGTGCAGAACGTGCCCCGCGGGGTCTTTGCCGGTCGTGAGCGTGCGCATGAAGTCCACGTCCGTCCAATTCCCGATGGCGACCGGCGTCAAGTTCGAGGCCGGCGGATCGTCGGGCGAGCCGGCGAGATGTCCGCCGGAGAGGTGCACGCCGTGGCAGCCCATGCAGCCGCCGATGCGCGTGAGATACTTGCCGTACGCGACGTTGTCCATCGGCGGCGGCGGCGGGGGCGGCGGACCTTCGTCCGCGATGCGGGTGGCGTCGAACTGGAGCTTGTGCGTCGCGATCAGCGCGCGGCCGACCGGTCCGAGGCGCACGCGCGGCGTCACGCGGTCGACCGGCGGCAGGCTGCGGATGTACGCGATCACCGATGCCGCGTCGTCGTCGCTCATCACGACGTAGTCCCATGACGGCATGATCAGCAGCCGCGTGCCGTCGGGCCGTATGCCGCGGCGGATCGCGCGGTCGTAGTCCGCATCGGTGTAGGTGGCGCCGACGCCGCCCGGTCCGCGCGTGAGGTTCGCCGCGTTCAGCACCGCCAACGCCGGGGCGTTGATGAAAGGCCCGCCGCCGCCGTCGTTGCGATGGCACACGACGCAGCTCGACACGGCGTTGAAGATGTGCTTCCCGCGTTCCACCGAGCCGTGTCCGAGCGCGGACGGCGGCGGAACGACCGCGACGCGCGCGTCGACCTCGCGGTTCGAGATCACGAACACGATCAGCACGGCGATCGCGGCGATTCCGGCGAGCGCGCCGAGAACGATTCCGAGCCAGCGTAGAACGCGCCTCAACATACACCTCCTGTATCGATGCGATCCCGGCCGTCGCTGCGGTTCGGCTCTGCTGGTGCGCGTTCCGCCCGGCGCTGTCGCCGCAACGCGCAGGACGGAGATCAGCGCGCATTTGCTCGGCGTCGCGCCGGCCGCGCTCTATTTGGAATATCTCGACCATGCGGGGTCGATCCTCACGCAGCCCGTTCGCGTGGAGGCGGGAAACGTCGTCACGCCCGACCGTCCCGGCACCGGACTGGAATGGAACGAGCACGTGGTGCGCCGCTTCATCGTGTGAGACGGCCCGTTCGCCGGCGTCCCTGCACGCCCGTACGGGAAATCCGCGGCGCGGCCGAGCAGCGCGATCTGGCCGCGGCGCTCGGGACGATCAAAGCGGACATCGTCACCGCGAAATAGCGCCGCGCCCGAGCATTCGCGCGAGATCGCCGAAGTCGGCCTCCTCGCGCGCGGGGTGCAGCGCGGCGATGTACGGCAGCGCGGTGCGCATTCCGCGTGCGCTCGGTTCGAACGCGCGCGCGTTTGCGTGCGGATGCAGCCACACGATCCCGGCCGAGCGCGCGCGCAGCTCGCGCAGCGCGCGTTCGAGCCGGTCGAGGTGGCCCACGTCCAGGCCGTCGCTGAAGATGAACACCAGCGTTTGCGGCGACAGCAGCCGCGCGCCGTGCTCGCGCACGAACGCGAGGAGATTGTCCCCGATCCGCGTGCCGCCGCCCCACGCTTCGCCGAGATCGCCGAGCGGGCGTTCCGCCCGGTGTTCCCCGCGCGGCGTACGTGCGACGTCGTTCTCGCGCAGCGTGCGCGTGATGTCGCGCAGCGCGGTGCTGAACACGAACGCGTTCGCGCGGCGCGACCGCTGCACGAGCGCGTAGGCGAACTGCAGCATCGGGCCGGCATGCTCGGCGGTGGAGCGGCTGCCGTCGATCAGCACCACGAACCGCGCGCTCCGCAGCGTGCGCGCCGTGCGGCGCAGGTCGATCGGGTCACCGGCGGTCTCCACGCTCGCGCGCAGCGTGCGGCGCAAGTCGATGCGGTCACCGGTCCGTCGCGGGGTGCGGCGGCGCGAGCGCGCGATGCGGACGCCCGCGATGAGCCGGCTCGCGTGCGCGAGCATAGCGTCCATCCCCGCAGCCGGAATCGGCGGTGCGGGCGCGCGTGCCGCCGCGGCGCTATAGCGCGCGCGCAGCGTTTGCCAGACGGTCGCGGGGTCGTTCGCATCGTCGACCGGGCGGCGTTCGGCGACCCGGCTTGCGTGTTCGTCGCTGTCCTCGGTATCACGATCCCGTTCCCGCGTCGACTGCGGTGTGCGCTGGTTCGCGCTTCGCTCGTCACGGTCGTGAGCGGCGCGTTCGGGCCGTGGGCGGGTGTGCCGGGATGTTAGGTTCGGTTGCGTGATGCCGTGCGGGCTGAGGAAGAACGCGTCGAATGCCGCGTTGAAGCGGGCGGCTTCGTCCGGCGTTGCGCAGTAGATCGTGCGGAATGCGCGGCGCAGGTGCGACGCGTCGGTGACGCCGATGATTTCTGCTGCGCGCAGCGCGTCGCGCGTCGCCGCGTGGCCGACGCCGAACCTGTGCTCGTCGCGCAGCGCCGCGGTGAACGCTGCGATGCCGCTCGTGAAGTCCACGCTATTCGCGGTGCGCTTGGACCGTTCCCAAACCGTAGTCGGACGTGAGCGCGGCCGCGCCGTTCGTCGCCGCGGCGCCGTTTTCGAGCAGCGGTGCCAGGCGCTCGCGTTGCGCGCGCAACAGCTCCCAGTCCTCGCGCACTTTGAGGATGCAGCCGACGGTTCGCTCCAGCGTGCGTTCATCGATCGCGTCGCGGTGGAGGCGGATCAGCGCGAGCGCCCAGTCGAGGCTCTCCGCGACGCCCGGTACCTTTTGGAACGGCTGGCTGCGCAGGTACTCCATGAAGCGCGCGATCTGCTCCGCGAGCCGCGCGTCGATCCCGGGCAGGCGCGCGCGCAGGATCGCGAGCTCTTGCTCGCGCGTCGGGTATTCCAGCCACAGATAGAGGCAGCGCCGGCGCAGCGCGTCGGAGAGCTCGCGCGTGCGGTTCGACGTCATGATCACCGCAGGGCGCTCGCGCGCGCGGATCGTTCCCAGCTCGGGGATCGTCACCTGGAACTCGCCGAGCAGCTCGAGGAGAAACGCCTCGAACGCTTCATCGGCGCGATCGATCTCGTCGATGAGCAGCACCGGGGCTTGCTCCTGGGTGATCGCTTGCAGCAGCGGGCGCTCCAGCAGAAACTCTTTCGAGAAGATCTCGCTTTCGCGCTGCTCGGCGGACGCGCCGTCGTGCTCCGTCAGCCGGATGCGCAGCAACTGCTTGGGATAGTTCCACTCGTACAGCGCGCTCGCCGCGTCGAGGCCTTCATAGCACTGCAGCCGGATGAGCCGCGTGCCGAGCACGTCCGCCAGCACTTTCGCGCTCTCGGTTTTCCCGACGCCCGCGGGCCCTTCGATGAGCAGCGGCTTCTCGAGCGCGAGCGTGAGCTCGAGCGCCGTCGCGAAGTCGTCGTTCGCGACATAGCCGCGCTCGGCGAAGCGCTCGCGGATGTGCTCGAGGATCACACCAGTTGGTGCTCGGCGGCGAACGACGCGCGACAGCCCGCGCAGCAGAAGACGTGCGTGCGCCCGGCGTGCTCGATGCGGTGCAGCGCCGTCGCCAACTCGACCTCCATGCCGCAAACGGGATCGAACGCGATCTCCGGCTCGCCGTCCGCCGCGTCGTTCCGCGGTCGCGGTGACACCGCGACGATTTGCGCGACGATCGAGATCGCGACGTCGCCCGGCGTGCGGGCGCCGATGTCGAGACCGACGGGAACTTGCAGCGTCGCGAGCAGCTCCGGCGCGACGCCTTGCTGCGCGAGAACGTCTTTGACCGCTGCTGCACGGCGGCGGCTCGCCAGCAGGCCGACGAACGCGGGCTGTGCGGCGAGCAGCGGTGCGAGCGCAATTTCGTCATAGTGGCCTTGCGACGCGACGACCGCGACGAGCTGCGAGCGCTCGTCGCTGCCGGTGTCGTCGAGATGGCGCTGCAGCGACTCGAGCGCGATGGTCCGCACGCGCGGGACCGGCGGCAGGGGCGCGAGCTCGGCTTCGAGCACGACGCGCACCACCTCATACGGAACCTGCGCCGCGATGCGCGCGAGCGCGTCGGCGACCGGCGTGTCGCCGACGATCAGCAGCCGCGGGTGCGACACGTGCGGCTCGATGTACACGTCGACCGCACCTTCGGAAGCACACCCCATCGCGATGACGACGCACTCGTCACGCGCATGCGCCGACCTGCTGTCCGCCGTCTCGCCCGCGTGCGCCGGAGTCGCGTTATCGTCCGCGTCACCGACCGGGCGGATCTGCACCAGGCGCGGCTGGCCGCTGCGCAGCGTGCGCAGCGCTTCGCGGCGGACGATGTCGCGCGAGCACGAGCCGCCGACGAAGCCTTCGATTCGGCCGTCCGCGAGGACGATCGCGCGGTCGCCCACGTGCGAGCTCACCGGCGCGCGCCGGGCGACGACCGTCGCGACGGCGAAGCTCGCGCGCTCGCGCTCCAGCTCCGCGAGACGGCCGTAGCCGGCCATCAGCCCGCCGGCACCGGCGGCGGCACGTTCGTGAGCCGCGCCTTCACGTTCTCGAACGTGGTGGTGATCACGCGCTTGGCCTGCGCGTCGATCACGCGGCCGCCGATCGTCGCGACGGGACCGCGCATCGTCGCGCTGCCTTTCCAGTCCATCGCCGTGCCGTCGCCTTCGTTCGAGATGTCGGCGCCGGCATCCAGATCGACCACGCTGCCGAAGCCGCCGCCGCTGATCTTCATCTCCATGCGCTTACCGCGGGGCTGCGGTGCGAGCACGACGTGGAACTTGAACTTGCCGCGCACCGGTCCGACCGCGACCTGCACCACGGCGTCGAAGGTGTGCGCATCAATCACCTTCGACTCGATCACGTCCGGCATGCACGACGCGATGTTGGCGGGGTCGTTGATAAACGCCCACACCATGTCCGTGCTCGCCGGGATGCGCTCCCGGCCGCTGTACTCCAGCTTCACGCGGTCGCCCCGGCGGTGGGCTTGCACGCGCGCCAGATCTTCTCGCGCGTCAGCGGCATGTCGATGTGCGTCACGCCGAGCGGCGCCAGCGCGTCCATCACCGCGTTCACGAACGCAGCGGGTGAACCCACGTTCGGGCTTTCGCCGACGCCCTTCGCGCCGATCGGGTGGTGCGGGCTCGGCGTGATCGTGTTTCCCGTCTCCCAGTGCGGCGTCTCGAGCGACGTCGGGACGAGGTACTCGGTGAAGTTGGTGTTCAAGTTGTTGCCGCTCTCGTCGTAGCGGATCTCCTGCATGAACGCGATCGCGAACCCTTCGGTGAGCCCGCCGTGGATCTGGCCTTCCACGACCATCGGGTTGATTACCGTGCCGCAGTCGTCGATGGCGACGAAGCGGCGCACCTTCACCGCGCCCGTCTCGGGATCGACGTCCACGACGGCGAGATACGCGCCGTTGGGGAACGTCAGGTTCGGCGGATCGTAGTAGTACGTCGCTTCCAAGCCCGGCTCGGTGTTCGGGGCGGGATTCGTGTACGCGGCGAACGCGATCTCTTGCATCGTCACCGCGTTGTCCGGCAGACCCTTCACGCGGAACTTGTAGTCCACCCACTCGAGATCGTCTTCGGACGCCTCGAGCAGATGCGCGGCGATCTTTTTCGCCTTCTCGCGAATCTTGCGCGACGCCATCGCGATGGCGGCGCCGGCGACGGGCGTGCTGCGGCTCGCGTACGTGCCCAAGCCGTAGGGCGCCGTGTCGGTGTCGCCTTCTTCGACCATGATGTTCTGCGGATCCAGACCGAGCTCTTCGGCGGCGATCTGCGCCCACGTCGTCTCGTGGCCTTGCCCCTGCGACTTCGTTCCGGCGCGCAGAATCGCAGAACCCGTCGGATGCACGCGAATCTCCGCGCTGTCGAACATCTTGATGCCCATGATGTCGAAGTGCTTGCTCGGGCCGGCGCCGACCGCTTCGGTGAACGTGGAGATGCCGATCCCCATCAGCTCGCCGCGCGCGCGCTTCTCCGTTTGCTCCTTGCGCAGATCGTCGTAACCGATCGTGTCGAGCGCCTTGCGGAGCGTTTGGTGATAGTCGCCGCTGTCGTACACGAAGCCCAGCGGCGACGGGTACGGGAACTGCTCCTTGCTCACGAAGTTCTTGAGGCGCAGCTCCGCCGGGTCGACGTCGAGCTTGCGCGCGAGCATCTCCATGCCGCGCTCGATCGCGAAGGACGCTTCGGTGACGCGGAACGAGCAGCGGTACGCGATCCCGCCCGGCGTCTTGTTGGTGAAGTACGCGTCGAGCTCGGTGAACGCGACCGGAAAGTCGTACGAGCCCGTGACGATGCCGAACAGCCCCGCGGGATATTTGGTGGGGTCGGCCGCGGCGTCGAACGCGCCGTGGTCAGCGACGGTCGTCACCTTGAGCGCCGTGACCTTGCCGTCTTTGCGCGCGCCGATCTCGACGTCCATGTGGTAGTCGCGTGCGAAGCCGGTCGTGGTGAGATTTTCCGTGCGCGTCTCGACCCATTTGACCGGCACGCCGAGCACCACCGACGCCGCGGCGGAGACGACGTAGCCCGCATACACGGGAACCTTGTTGCCGAAACCCCCGCCGATGTCGGGCGAGATGACGTGAATCTTGTCTTCCGGGATGCCGGTGACGAGCGAGACGACGGTGCGGTGCGCGTGCGGCGCCTGCGATGTCAGGTACAGCGTGAGCCGGCCGGTCGCGCCGTTCATGTCGGCGATCGAGCCGCACGGCTCGAGCGGCGCGGGATGGCAGCGCTGGAAGTAGACGCGCTGCTTTATCGTCACCTCGGACGCCGCCATCGCCGCGTCGGTCTCCGCGCGCTTGCCGACTTCCCAGTGGTAGATGTGGTTCGTCTTCGCTTCGCGGTCGTCGCGAATGAGGATCTCGTCCTTGCGCGCGTCGAACGGCGACACGACGGGATCGAGCGGCTCGTACTCGACGTCGACCAGCTCGACGCCATCGAGCGCGGCCTCGCGCGACGTCGCGATGACGCCGGCGACTTCCTGATACTGGTACAGCGCCTTTCCGACGGCGAGCACCATCTGCTTGTCGTAACCGTGGAACGTCGGGATCCACGCGAGCCCGTGTGCCGCGAGGTCTTCGCCGGTGAGCACCGCGACGACGCCCGGCGACGCGAGCGCCGCCGTCTTGTCGATCTTCACGATGCGCGCGTGCGGATACGGGCTGTGCACGATCGCGAGGTGCAGCATCTTGGGCAATACGATGTCATCGAGATAGCGGCCGCGGCCTTGAATGAAGCGCGGGTCTTCCTTGCGCTTCATCCGCTGGCCCATGGAGCGTTTCTCGGCTTCGGGTTCGATCGTCGTGCTCATCGCTGTCTCCTTACGTCGCGACCGGTTCGGGTGCGGCGGCTTCGAGCGCGAGCGCGCCCGCGGCTTGCTGCACGGCCGTGATGATGTTCTGGTAGCCGGTGCAGCGGCAGAGGTTGCCCGACAGCGCCTCGCGGATGCCGGCTTCGTCCGGATGCGGATCGTGCGCGAGCAGCGCGTACGACGTCATGAGCATTCCCGGCGTGCAGAACCCGCACTGCAGGCCGTGGCAGTCCCAGAACGCCTGCTGCAGCGGGTGCAGCTTCCCGCCCTGCGCGAGACCCTCCACGGTCGTGATCGCGTGGCCGTCCGCCTGCACGGCGAACATGGTGCACGCTTTGACCGCGCGGTCGCCGTCGAGCACCACGACGCAGACGCCGCAGCTCGAGGTGTCGCAGCCGACGTGGGCGCCGGTGAGCCCGAGCGACTCACGCAAAAAATACACCAGCAGCGTGCGCGGCTCGACGTCGCGCTCGTACTTGGTGCCGTTGACGGTAACCGAAATCTTCACCGCAGTCCCCCCACGCCGAGGCGGCCCAGCGCCGCGACGATTGCGCGCTCGACCAGCACTCCCGCCATGTCTTTCTTGTACTCCACCGAGCCGCGGTTGTCGGCCGCAGGATCGGCGATCTTGCGCGCGGCATCGCCCGCCGCGCGGATCAGCTCTTTGGTCGGCGTGCTGCCGTGCAGCAGCAGCTCCGCATCGGCGACGCGCGTCGCGCACGGCCCGGCCGCGCCGATCGCGATGCCGGCGGCGGAAATCGCGCCGTTCTCGTCCAGCGTGATCCGCGCGGCGGCGGATGCGGTCGCGAAGTCGCCCACCTTGCGTTCGATCTTCTGATACGATCCGGCGGTGCGCGCCGGCGGCGTCGGAAACCGCACCTCCAGCGCGAGCTCGTTCTCCGTGACCGCGGTGGTGAACGAGTCGATCAGGAAGTCGTCGATCGCGATCGTGCGCGTGCCGTTCGCGCCGCGCACGACGATCTGCGCGCGTCCGGCCAGTGCGGTGACGCCCCAGTCGCCGGCGGGATCGTTGTGGCACAAGCTCCCCACGACGGTTCCCGACTGGCGCACCACCGGGTCGGCGACGAGCGCGGACGTGTCGGAGAGCAGCGGGTACTTCGAGCCGATCAGCGCGGACGTCTCGAGCGCGGCGTCGCGCGCGAGCGCGCCGATCGCGAGCACGCCGTCCTCTTCGCGGAGATACGACAGCTCGTTCAGTCCGTTGATGTCGACCAGCACGGCGGGCCGGGCGAGACGGAAGCGCATCGCCGGAATCAAGCTCTGCCCACCGGCCAAAATGCGCGCGTCGCCGCCGAACTGCTTCAGCAGCTCCAGCGTTTCGTCGACCGAGCCGGCTCGGTGGTACTCGAACGGGGCAGGGAACATGAGGCCTCCCTACGTTCTCTCTGTTTTGCGGGGAGTCGGGGTTACCCCGGCGCGGCGACCGGCTCCTGTGCGCTACGCGTGCGCGCCTCCGCAGCACGTGCCGCCGCGGCGGCCGCGAGCGCGCAGCGGCGCCATGGCGGCCGTCATGGGCGCCGCGTACACCTGCTTGCCGGACGAGTACGTTGCCAGAAAGCGCGTCGCCATGATCTCCTGCGCGTCCGCGACCATCCAGTCGCGGTCCGTCACGGTGAAATCGGCGTACTTGCCGACGGAGATCGAGCCGGCCTCGCGTTCCATGAAGTTCGCGCGCGCCGCCCAGATCGTCATCGACTGCAGCGCTTCGCGGCGCATCATGCGCTGGCGCGGATACCAGCCGCCCGTGGGCTGATTCGCCTCGTTCTCGCGCGTGATCGCGGCGTGAAACGTGCGCCGCGAGTCCACGGCCTCGACGGGTGCGTCGGTGCCGTTCGCGATCGTCACGCCGGTGTCCAGCAGCGAGCGCCACGCATATGCGCCTTTGACGCGGTCGGGACCCAGACGGGCCTGCGCCCACGGCATGTCGCTGATCTGGTGCGTCGTCTGCATCGACGGGACGACGCCGAGCTGCGCGAAGCGCGGGACGTCGCCCGGCGCGAGCACCTGGGCGTGCTCGATGCGCAGGCGGTGATCGCGCACCGGCACGGTTCGCAGCGCGGCCTCGTACGCGTCGAGCACGACATGGTTTCCGCGGTCGCCGATCGCGTGCGTGCACACTTGGAATCCCGCGCGCAGCGCGCGCTCGCACACGTCTTGGATCTTTGCTTGCGCCGTGCGGAGCAGCCCGGTGTTCGCAGGATCGTCGCTGTACGGCGCCAGCAGCGCGGCGCCGCGCGAGCCGAGCGCACCGTCCGCGTAGAGCTTGATCGCGCGGAACGACAGCCGGCCGTCGTGCGCCAGGGTGCGCGGACCGCGCGCGAGGTAGGCCGCGACGAGCGCGTCGTCGCTGCCGGTGAGCATCACATGGTTGCGCAGCGTGTAGCGTCCGCCGCGCGCGAGCTCTTCGTACGCGGCGATGACGTTCTGGCC
>JAXDMB010000241.1:0-27234 GCA_034666325.1 Vulcanimicrobiota bacterium | reverse complement strand
CGGAGTTGAAGCGCTCCTGCGGCGTCTTGCTCAGCAGGCGGCTGACGATCGAGGCGACCGCCGGGCTGACGCCGGTCGTCGCCGGGTCGATCGCCATCGGCTCTTCTGACACGTGCTTCAGCGCGACCGCGACGGGGTTCTCGCCGGTGAACGGCAGCGCGCCCGTGAGCATCTGGTACAGGACGACGCCCACCGAATAGAGGTCGCTGCGCTCGTCGATGTCGTGGCCCTGCGCCTGCTCGGGCGAGATGTACGCGACGCTGCCCATCACCATGCCGGGCTGCGTGACGCCGAGCGTGTGCTCCGAGACCGCGCGCGCGATGCCGAAGTCGCTGAGCTTGACGACGTCGTCCTTGGTGACCAGGATGTTGGCCGGCTTGACGTCGCGGTGCATGAGGCCCTGGCGGTGCGCGAACGCGAGCCCGGCGGCGATCTGGATCGCGTAGTCGATCGCGACCGGCTCGGGCAGCACGCGCTCGTCGCGCATGATCTCGCCGAGCGTCGAGCCGTCGACCAGCTCCATCACGATGTAGTACGAGTGGTCCTCGCGCCCGAAGTCGTAGACGTTGACGATGTTGGGGTGCGAGAGCTTCGCCGCCATCTGCGCTTCGTGGGAAAAGCGCGTGACGAAGTCGTCGTCGCCGGCATACTGCTCGCGCAGCACCTTGATCGCGACGCGCCGCCGCAGCAGCGTATCCGTCCCGACGTAGACGTTCGCCATCCCCCCGTTCCCGAGGGTCCCGTCGACACGATAGCGGTTGTTGAAAATCTTCTCGGTCGGCGTGCTCACGGGTCTAACGGCGCTCCGCCCCAGGCTGCGCGCCCCCCACGCGTTGCGTGGGGCCCCCAGTCCGAGCTCGCAACAACGTTTCGAACAGGGCGTGATGCTGCTGCGCTCGCTCCGCCACCATGTCCGTTTTCATGCAGCGGTTAACTTCGCGACCGGGCGAGTGCGACCCGCATGACGTCGCGGGCGATCGGGGCGGCATAGGTTCCGCCGTACCCGACGTTCTCGACCACGATGGCCACCGCGACGCGCGGGGCTTCGGCCGGTGCGAAGGCGCAGAACCACGCGTGCGAGCGACCGTGCGGGTTCGTGGCGGTGCCCGTCTTGCCCGCGACGGTCACGCCGGGGAGCTGGGCGGACGTTCCGGTGCCCCGTTTGACCACCTGGACCATGAGGTCGCGCACCACGTGCGCCGTGTCGCCGGAGATCGGCTGCGCGAGGGTTTCCGGGCGCGTCGCGATCCCCGTCTCGCTGCCCGCGATCCGGCGCACCAGGTACGGGCGCGGCATCGTGCCGTCGTGCGCGATCGTCGCGTCGATCAGCGCCATCCGCATCGGCGTCACGAGCAGCGACGCCTGGCCGAAGCCGAGCTGCGCGAGGATGCCCGCGTAGACGTCTTTCTTGGGCGGCAGCCGGTCGCGCGTCACCGGCAGATCGAACTCCACCGGCTGCCCGAGCTCCCACTTCTGTGCGTACTCGTACCACCTGTCGACGCCGATCTTGAGCGCGATCTGCGCGAAGTCGACGTTCGAGCTGAGCGCGAACGCGCCGGCGAGATCCTGCGTGCCGGTGACTTCTTCTTCGTCGTTGTGCACGGTGAAGTTGCCGACGGTGAAGCCGCCGGAATCGCTGAACGTCGACTGCGGCGTGACGACGGCCGCGTCGAGCGCGTCGGCGGCGGTGACGATCTTGAACGTGGAGCCCGGCGGGTAGAGCCCGCCGGTCGAGCGGTCGAGCAGCGGCGATGCGGGATCGTGCGCGAGCGCCGGCCAGCGCGCGTCGAGCCCGTTCGGATCGTACGACGGCACCGACGCGAGCGCGATGACCGCACCCGTGCGCGGGTCGAGCACGATGCCCGCCGCGCGCGCATGGCGCGACAAGCCCGCGACGAGCGCTTTTTGCACGGTGAGATCGAGCGTCGTCACGATGTCGGCGCCGCGCGGCGCGCCCTGCTTGCCCGCGAAGATCTGGCGCAGCTGCGTGAGCGGATCGACGGCGTCGGTGTGCGCGGTGAGCGCGCGGTCGAACGTGTCTTCCAATCCCGACGTGCCGTAGCGCGCCGATGCGTAGCCGACCGCTTGCGCCACCAGCGGCCCCTGCGGGTACACGCGCTTGTCGCCGCGCGAAACCGCGAGCGGCGTGCCGTCGGAGGCGAGAATCGAGCCGCGCCCGGCGGCGATCTGCGCGTGGCGCGGATTGTACTGGTTCGCCGCCAGCTTCGGCCCGATCACGACCTGCAGCCACAACTGCCGCACCGCGAGCAGCACGAACAAGACGGTGAAGATCGCGCCGAGCCGCGCGATCGCGCGATCGGTCAGGAATCTTCTCCGTTGGACGGCGCTCCGCCCCAGGCTGCGCGCCCCCCACGCTGTGCGTGGGGCCCCCGGGGCCGACCTCGCATGAGATCTGACGTCATGGCCCGATCATTCTGCGCTCGGTCCATCACCGCTAGCCTCTTCTTTGTCCGCGGCCGGTGGGGCGGCGCGTTCGCGCAGCAGCGTGTAGCCGCCGGCCGTGCGCACGGCGAGATGCGCGTGACCCGCGTCGCCCGCGATCGCATCGTTGAGCAGACGGTGCGCGAGCTCGTCGTCGAGACCGTCGATCGCGAGCACCGCGTCGACGGCGGCGTCCTCGAGCAGCGGGCCGGCGACGTACGCGGCGTGCGGGATCGTGTCCCACAAACGCTCTTCGTACGGTTCGTCGCGCCATGGCCCGCGCTTGCCGAACACCGTCGCGTGGTAATCCCACGCGCACAACCGCCGCTCGTTCCACACGAAGTGATCGCGCACGCACGTGCGGCGGCAGATCGCGCACTGCGCGAGCGACTCGGGCGCGTGCGCGAGCGCGTCGAGAATGTCTTCGGGAAGATCTTCCGCGTTGACGACCGCGTCTTCGGCGAGCACTTCGGGCACGGCCGCCGACCAGCCGATGCGCGCGAGCAGCTCGAGCTCGCGCAGCGACGACACGAACGATCGCTCGTCGGACGGGTCGAACGTCTGATCCGTCCAGCCCGCGAGGTTGTCCGCAGCGACGCCGACGCGCTGCCAGTTCTCGCCCAGCACGACGCCGATCGGCGTCCACGCGAGCGGTACGAGCCACGCGGTCACCTGCCGGTTTTCCGGCACGAGACTCGACGTGAACGCGAGCGTGCTGGCGTTGCCGCCGAGCACGTACGCGCGCGCATCGCTCTTGATCGCCAGGTCGCTTGCTGGAGTAGTCACCGCGCTGTGCGTACGGCGCGGCGTGGGTACGATCCCGCTGTTATGAAGGCGTCACGTTCGCTCACATTTCTCACCGGCATCGCATTGCTGGGGCTCGGCGGCTCCCTGATCGCCCGCTCGCTTTCGAGCGACGACGACGATTCGGGCGGCGATGGCGAGCACAACTCCCGCGCCAGCGTCCCGTACGGCCAGGGCACGCGCATCGAGAAGGCCTTCACGATCGAGTGCCCGGCGGAGGATCTCTACGCCTACTGGCGTGAGCTCACGAACCTTCCTGGCATCATGTCGCACCTCGAACGCGTCGAGGTGATCGACGACACGCGCTCGCTGTGGACCGCCAAGGGGCCGGCGCACCTGCCGGTGAGCTGGCAAGCCGAGATCATCGACGACACACCGGGCGAGCGCATCGCGTGGCGCTCCACCGGTGGCGGCGTGCCCAACGCCGGCTCCGTGTCGTTCACGCCGGCACCCGGCGGCCGCGGCACCGAACTGCACGTCGAGATGGAATGGGCGCCGCCGGGCGGTCCGCTCGGCAAATCGTTCGCGAACCTGTTCGGCGGCGATCCCGGCTTGATCGTCGAGACCGATCTGCGCCGCTTCAAGGCGACGATGGAAGCCGGCTATCCGGCAGTCAACGGAACGGACGTGAAATCGTGAGAGCGGTCACCTACCACGGCACCGGCAAGGTGTCCGTCGACAACGTCCCCGACCCGAAGATCTTGACGCCGTACGATGCGATCGTGCGCGTGACGTCCACCGCGATCTGCGGCTCGGACTTGCACATGTACTCCGGATACATCCCGACCGTTGAAAAAGGCGACGTGTTCGGGCACGAGTTCATGGGCGAGATCGTCGAGACCGGCAGCGAAGTGAAGAACGTCGCCGTGGGCGACCGCGTGCTGATTCCGTTCACGATCGCGTGCGGCAACTGCCTCCACTGCCGCAACGGCATGACGTCGCTGTGCGACAACTCCAATCCGAACGCATGGATGGCCGACATGCTGCTCGGCTACACCTGCAGCGGGCTCTACGGCTACTCGCACGCGTTCGGCGGCTACCCCGGCGGCCAGGCGGAGTACGTGCGCATCGCCTACGCCGACGCGAACGCGTTCAAGGTTCCCGAAGCGCTGCCCGACGAGCAGGCGCTGTTCCTCACCGACATCTTCCCGACGGGCTGGCAAGCCGCGGAGCAGGCCGACATCGCACCCGGCGACACCGTCGCGATCTGGGGCTGCGGGCCGGTCGGGTGGTTCACGATCCAGAGTGCGTTCCTTCTCGGCGCGGAACGCGTCATTGCGATCGACCGCATCCCGTACCGTCTCGAACGGGCGCGCGCGCTCGGCGCGGACACGATCAACTTCGAGGACGAGGACGTCATCGAAACGCTCAAGACGACCACGGCGGGACGCGGTCCCGACCGCGCCATCGACTGCGTCGGCATGGAAGCGCACTCGTTCGCACCTGACAACGTAGCCGACAAGGTGAAGCAGACGCTCAAGCTGCAGTTCGACCGCGCGCACGTGATCCGGCAGGCGATCTATGCGGTCGGCAAAGGCGGCGTCGTGTCGGTGCCCGGCGTGTACGCGGGCTTCATCGACAAGTTCCCGATGGGGATCGTCGTCAACAAGGGCCTGACGATTCGCAGCGGCCAGACGCACGTGCACAAACACGTGCCGAAGCTGCTCGAGATGATCCAGGACGGCCGCATCGACCCGAGCAAGGTGATCTCGCACATCCTGCCGCTCGACGCGGCGCCCGAAGCCTACAAGATGTTCGTCGACAAGGTGGACAACTGCGAAAAGGTCGTGCTCAAGCCGTTCGCCACGCAAGCGGCGTAACGAGCGCGAGCGGTCCGCAAGGACCGCTCGCCCGCCAGCACGCCGGCACAGCGCGCTAGGCGAGCTTGCCGGAATACGATTCCAGCAGATCCCAGGCGGTCGAGCCGAACTCGCTCTTCCAGCGCTTGTAGTAGTCGGGGAGTTTCGCGCGCATCGTCGTGCGGTCCGCGGTGCTGAGGTCGTTCACCGCCATTCCCTGTGACTTCAGCTTGCCGATCAGAGTGTCGTTCAGCTTTATCACGTTCGAGCGCTGGCGGTCGGTGACGGTTGACGCGTTGCGCGTCACGACGGCCTGCAGGTCGGCGGGCAGCTTGTTCCACCACTCGTTTTCCGCCAGCAGCCAGTAGCCGCCCCACATGTGGCCGCTCAGGCTCAAGTTCTTCTGCACCTCGAAGAAGCGCGCGAACTCGATGTTCGCGAGCGGGTTCTCCTGGCCGTCGACGACCCGCGTTTGCAGCGCGGTGTAGAGCTCGCTGAAGTTGATCGGCGTCGGCGCGGCGCCGAGCGATTTGAACAGGTCCAGCGCCATGCGGCTGTTGGGCGTGCGGATCTTCATGCCCGCGATGTCCCCCGCGTTGTGCACCGGCTTCGTGCTCGTGGTGATCTGCCGCATCCCGTTCTCCCAGATCTTGTCGAACGCGTGCAAACCTTTGCCGGCGATCTCGCCGCGCACGTACGCGCCGAGCTTGCCGTCGAACGCGCGGAACGCGTGCGCCGAGTCGCTGAACGCGAAGCCGACGCTCTGGATCGCGGCCACCGGAACAACCGCTTCGAGGATGCCGCCGTCGAGCGTCATGATCTGCAGCGCGCCGGACCGAAGCTGCTGCAGCATCGCCGTGTCGCCGCCGAGCTGGTTGTTCGGGAACACCGTCACGTCGACGCGGCCGTTCGTGTCCTTGCGAACCGCGTCCCAGAGATCTTTCATCGCGACGCTGAGCGGATGGTCCACGGGCTGGTTCGTGCCGGCCTTGCCGGAGAAGTCCGCGGCGCGCGCCGGCGACCGGACGAACGCGACGGACGCGAACGCTGCGGCGGACGAGGCGATGAACGCACCGCGCGTGTGACGGGTCATGGTCGTCCTCCTGGTCGCACGAAACAGCCGTGCAACGAGGAGTAGCGTACGGCGATTCGGCAATCCTCTCGCATGGCTTCCGCTGCTGCGCCGCTCACCGGTATTCGCGTCGTCGAGGTCGGCAACTTCATGGCCGTGCCGTTCTGCGGAATGCAGCTCGCCGATCTCGGCGCGGACGTGATCAAGGTGGAGAACCCGCAGGGCGGCGACCTCACGCGCGCCGCCGGCCCGTTCATCGGCGGTGAGAGCTCGAACTTCGTGCGGCTGAACCGCAATAAACGCAGTCTCGCGCTCGATCTCAAAGCGCCCGCGGGCAAAGCGCTGTTTCGCCGGCTCGCGGCGAGCGCCGACGTCGTGATAGAGAACCTCCGGCCCGGAACGATGGACGGCCTCGGTCTCGGCTACGCCGCGCTGTCGCACGAGTCGCCGCGGCTGATCTATCTCGCGGCGACCGGCTTCGGCAACGACGGCCCGTACGCGCAGCTCGCCGGGCTCGACATCATCGCGCAGGCGATGTCCGGGCTCATGAGCATCACCGGCGAGCCGGATGCGCCGCCGGTGAAAGTGGGCGTGCCGATCGCCGACCTCACGTGCGCGCTCTACGGAACGATCGCCGTGCTCGCCGCGCTGCGCGCGCGCGACCGCGACGGGCGCGGGCAGTTCATCGACGTGTCGCTGCTCGAGTCGGCGGCGTCGCTCGCGGTGTGGGAAGCGGGTCGCTACTTCGCGACCGGCGACGTGCCGAAGCCGTCGGGATCGGCGCACCAGGCGATCGCGCCGTACCAAGCCGTGCGCGCGCAAGACGGCTGGTTCACGTTCGGCGCGAACACGCAAGCGCACTGGCTGCGCTGCTGCACCGTGCTCGGGCTGGACGATCTCGCGAACGACGAGCGCTTCGCCGACAACGAGCGGCGCTTGCAGAACCGGCCAGCGCTGATCGCCGCGATCGAAGCGGTGACCACGACGAAACCGTCCGCGCACTGGACCGAGCGCCTCAGCGCGGCGGGCTTGCCGTGCGGCCCGATCCACACGTTCGATCAAGTGTTCAACGACCCGCATCTCGCGGAGCGCAAGTTTTTCGTCGACGCACCGCACCGCACGCTCGGCGCGGTGCGCCAGATCGGGTCGCCGATGCGCTTCTCCGAAACGCCCGCGCGCATCGAGCGCGCCGGGCCGCTGCTGGGCGGCGATTCCGCCGGCGTGCTGCGCGGAATCGGCGTCGGCGACGACGAGCTGGCGCAACTGGCGCGCGACGGCGTGACGGTGCTCGCGTGATCCGCGTCGAGCGCCGCGAGGGCGGCATCGCGTGGGTGGTGTTCGACCGGCCGCAGGCGCGCAACGCGATGACGTTCGCGATGTGGGAACGCCTGCGCGAGCTGGCCGGCGAGCTCGACGCCGATCCGTCCGTGCGCGCCGTGGTCTTCACGGGCGCCGGTACGCAAGCGTTCGTGTCCGGCACGGACATCGCGGAGTTCCGCGCGTTCGAAGGCGCGGACGACGGCGTCGCATACGAGGCGCGCATCGACGCGGTGATCGGCGCGCTCGAGGCGATCCGCGTCCCGACGATCGCGGCGATCGCGGGCGCGTGCACCGGCGGCGGCGTGAGCGTCGCGGCGACGTGCGACCTGCGCATCGGCGCGCCGAACGCGCGCGTCGGCGTGCCGATCGCGCGCACGCTGGGCAACTGCATCTCCCTGCGCAACCTCGCGCGCGTCGCCGGCATCGTGGGCCTCGACGCGGCGAAAGCGCTGATCCTCACCGGCAAGCTGCTGCGCGCCGAGGACGCACGCCGCAGCGGCTTTCTCACTGAAGTCGTCGCGACGGACGAGGCGCTGCACGAGCGCGCGCAGCAGGCCGCCGAAGAGATCGTCGCGCTCGCGCCGCTCACGCTGCGCGCGACGAAAGAGATGGCGCGCCGGTTGCGCAACGCGGCCCCGCTGCCGGACAGCGGGGATCTGATCCGGCTCTGCTACGGCAGCCGCGACTTTCGCGAAGGGCTCACGGCGTTTCTGGACAAGCGCCGTCCGCAGTGGTCGGGAGAATAGTCGCGAGCTTTCAGTGGCGTGAGGCGACCTTGTCCTTGATCTCCGGGACGAAGTACTCGCCGCGCAGCACGCTCACGTCGGTGACGAGGACCACGCCGGAGCGCCGGTTGAGCAGCGGGACGAGCATGTCGAGGATCGGGTCGACGTGGTCGCGCGTCACGACGCTCACGACCACCACCAAGTCGCCCTCGCGATGGCCGTGGTGCCCGAAGCCCGTGACGTCGGGGATCACGGTATAGCCCGTCGCGTGCTCGGAGATCACGCGGCACACCATCGGCAGCTGATCGCGCTCCAGAACGATCTCGAGCCGCTTCATCGTGTTGAGAATTCGCCTGCGCATGGCGGGGTATTCCAGGCCGGGGCGCGCCGCCCCTCAGAGGCGGGCGAGCCGCGCCCGGGCGTCGTCCGCGTAGAACGGGTGGAACGACGGGTTCAGCGCGAGCGCGCGTTCGAGCCGCCGCCTCGCCTCGTCGCGGTCGCCGAAGTGGAGCGCGATGACGCCGCCATGGTATTGCAGCAGCGAGCTTTCGGTGCCCAGGCGGAGCGCCTTCGCGATGCGGTCGCGCGCTTCGGGCCAGCGGCCGTCCATCGCCGCGGCCCACGCCAGCGTGTCTTCGGCGAAGATGTCGTCACGCACCGCCAGCTCGCGCTTCGCGATGCGGTACGCGGCGTCGAGCCGTTCGCCGTGCTCCGAATAGTAGATCGCGAGCAGCCGATCCGAGACGTGCTGCGCGTTGCCGATCCGCTCGACGGTTCGAATCAGATCGGCCGTCCGTGCCGCGCCGGCCGTGTCGCCGAGCGCGCGCTGCGCGTCGGCTTGATACCCGAGCACCTCCGGGTACGGTACCACCTGAGCCGACGCTTTGGCCGCGTCCAGACACTCCTGCCAGCGGTGCAGCGAGCACGTGAACCGCGCGAGCATCCGATTGGCCTCGGAATAGTTCGGAAACACCGCGAGCGCGCGGCGCTCGTACGCGGTCGCGGCAGCGTTGTCGCCTGCTTCGAACGCGAGCTCGCCCGCTCGGAAGTAAAACCACGCGCGCTGCTGCGCGCCGGCTTCGAATTGCGCGTTGGCATACGCGGCCGTGCGCTCGAAGCGCTCTCGCGCGCGCGCCAGATGGCCGGTCAGCTCGTCGTAGCGCGTCAGCAGGGTATCGAGCGGAATGGCCTCGGATCGCCGCGCACGCGCCTCGCGGCCGTGGCTCAGCGTGTCGATGATCCGCTTCGCGTCGTCGTAGCGCCCGAGCTCGAGCTCGACCGATGCCTCGCGAACGAGCATCGCCGGGTCGCCGGGATCGTAGCGCTCGACGTGCCGGATCACGATCAGCGCATCGGTGAACCGGTGCAGCGCGACGAGCGCCGACCCCAGCGCCACCTCGGCCGTGAGGTTGCCGTACGGCTGCGCGCGCAGCGAGGTCTGCGCCTCGCTCACGGCGCGCACCACGTCGCCGATGTCGCCGCGCTCGCGGTAGCGCTGCATGTACTCGGCCGACAAGTAGCTCGGGCTCAGCATGTCGCCGCGCCGGTGCTCGCCGGCGGCCCGCTCCCAGAACGCGATCACGCGATCGCGCTCGGCATAGTCCGCGGTGACCGGCGCCGGCGTGGGCAGCGACGCGGCGCGCGCGGCATTCGTGCTTCTCCCGACGTACCAAGGCCAAACGGCGATCGCTCCCAGAGCGATCGCCGCGATGACCCACATGACCGTCGCCGGAACCCGGTTCATGCGCGCACCGTGCTCAGTGCGGCGGCGCGAAGTATGGGAAGGCGCCGATCTTCTGCTGGCTCGGCGCCTGCGCGATGTTCTGCTTGCTGATGCAGTTGTTCGCCTGGCCGTCGTCGGGCTGCACGTGCAGCGCGCTCAGCGTCGTGCCGAACGCCGCGCCGAGGTCGATGTTGATCACGTCGTCGCCGATGTCGCGACCGCCGAACGTACCGCCCGTGGCGCCCCCGGTCTCCACGCCGAGATATGACGCCTTGTCGGCGCTCGCGAGGTTCACCGCGATCTCGTTGGGATAGAGAATGCCCTGCAGCGCGGTACCGTAGTCCGCCGCTCCGCCCGCCGTGCTCTTGGGCGGCCGCAGCGTGTTTTCCGTCGACTTGATCTCCGCCTGCAGCGGATCCGTGGGGGATCCCGCGTAGGGTTCGACCTTGTTCGTCAGCTTGTGGTCGTTGAAGTTCTCGAACGCTTCTTTGATCGCCGGGCGCGACAACAGCTCGATCTGCACGTACGCGCCCGTCGGGGTCGTCGGGTTGGTGGGGAGCGGCGTCGCGAAGGCGCTGCTGCCGCTGTTGAACTGCGGCACGTTGGTCGCTCCGCCGTTGCACCCCGCGAGGATCGAGCCCAGCGCGCCGAGCGCGGCCAAGCCGATGAGATGATTCTTCATTTCGTTAGGACCCCTATGCTCCGGTCGACGAGTTGACCGTCGCCCACACGTGGATGTTCGAGCTGCTGAAGCCGGTCGTGAGGAGCGATTTCGGAACCTCGACGACGAACGTGAGCACGTTGAAGCCGCCGCCCAGATCGGCCAGTGCGTTCTGCGGGGCGTCGGTCGCGCACGCGTAACCGCCGGTACCCGACACCGTTCCCGCGGGGAATCCGTTGAACGTCGGTTTGGTGGGATCCCGGCCCTTGTCGTACGCGGGGGCGAACTGTCCGGGAACGCCCACGTTGTCGCCGTTGTACAGCGGGCCTTGCGTCTGCGGTCCGGGATCGTTCTCCGACGAGTGCGTCGACCAGTTGCGGTCGCCCAGGAACGAGAAGAACGCGAACAGATCGAAGAAGAACGGATCGGCGCGCGGTCCCGCGAACACCTTGATGCCGTTGTTCAACTGCGTGGAGGTGTTGTAGTTGAACGAGCCGCCCGCCGCGACGAACGTGTTGGCGGTCGCGACTTCGTTGGGCCTCGCGGGCCCGTAGAGCGTTATCGTCTGGCCGGCGCCCGTGCCGGTCACGCCGAACTGGATGACCTGGTCCTCGGGCGACGTCGCGCCGTGCGCGATCTTGAACTGCCACATCAGGGTCGGGTCGAAGAACTTCGCCGTCCCCATGCCCGCCGGTATCAGCGGCGAGACGTCCATGGCCAGCACGACGTTGTTCGAATTGGTCGGCGACGGAAAGATGAACACGTCCGTGATGTCGGCCGACATGTTCGAGCGTGATGCGAGGTTGAACGTGTCTTGGTGGTCGGAGCTCTTCACCGGGTGAGCGGTGTAGAGAACGGCGGCTGCGGCGACGGCGACGACCGTCAACGAACCTAGTATCCGCCGAATGTCCATGCGGTAGAGTCCTCTCGAGGCCGGTACTGGAATGCGTCGAGGGTGTGCGGCGGTAAGCCTCATCGCGTTGCGGTGAAGTAGATCGCGCGCAGACTGCCCTCGCGAGATGCGTCTCTGCCTCTACATCTGTAAACGTCGCAACGCTCTCGTTAGATTTCCGTTCCGCTCGGCGATCATGGCAGCGGATGCGCCGGCTGCCGGAACATCACTCAAGCGTTCCGCGTCGAGCGAATGGTCTAACGCGTCTCCGCGGGCGCAACGACGGCCGCCGCTGCAACGTCCGTGATGTGAGACGCCCCGCGGCGCGTCTGAACGAAGACGTACGCGAAGACGAATACGAGCGCCGTGACCAGCGCGGCGCTCACCGCGAGATCGTTCACCGGCGAACGCCAGCCCTGGGCTTGCGCCATCTCGTAGAGCGCGACGACCACCGCGAGAACCGTCACCGATGCGATCCACACGCGCATCAGCGCGGGAAGCCGGGCCGAGCGGTACGAGATGAGCCGGTGCACGAGAACGGAGTCCAGCGTGTCGGTGCAGATCATGCCGGCCGAGAACATGCCGCCCACGATGAGCGCGCCGGCGACGCCGGCGTCGGCGCCGAACGCAACGGCGTACGCGGCGATCTGGCTCGACGTCTCAAAGCCGAACCCGAAGAGCAGCCCGATCGGAATGGCGACCAGCGCGCTGGTTCCCTCGCGCAGCCGGCGCGGCAGGAGCTGCGTTTTCGCGCCGGCGACGCGCGTCCCGCCCGCGCGCAGCGTCCGCACGTTCATCGCCGCCACGAGCAGCAGCACGCAGATGGATATCCACGTGCCGATCTTCTCGATCAGCTCGCCGTGCGCGGCGAAGCGCGTTCCGAGCAGTCCGACGAGCGCCGAGATCGCGAGGATCATCAGGCTGTGCCCGCCGGCAAAGAACGTGCCCACGAAACGGCTGAGCAGCGGCGTCTTGACGTACGCGTTGCGCGTGACGTTGTCGATCGCGGCGAGGTGATCGGGATCGGCGCCGTGGCGCATTCCGAGAACGAAGACGGTGAACGCGCCGGGACCGATCATGCATGCGCCTCGGTGGGCTTCTGGTACTGGTGCCACGCGAGCGCGTAGCCGACGATCGCGAGCAGCACCAGCGCCGCGACGAGCGGAACGGGCGCGCCCACGCCTTGCGCGGCGAAGCCCTGGCCGACCATCACCGCGCCGATCGTCGCGATGACGAACGAGGTGACGAGCGGTGCGAAGCGCGCGACGCGGTCGAACTGCGGCCGTGCGACGAGCCAGGCGGCGCTGCGCACCACCGCGATGCCGAGGATCGTCAGCACCGCCGCGAGCCCGACGCTGAACGCGACGATCAGCGCGAGGCCGTAACCCACGCGGTGCAGCGCGATGGCCGCCAGCAGCACGACGAGCGCGGCCGGGCACGGTGCGATGTTGCCGCTTGCCGCGGCCAACACCGCGCCGCGAAACGTCAGCGGCGCGGTGCCGGGGATCGCATGCGCGCGCGCATGCGCTGCGTCGTCGAGGCCGGCGCGGTCGTGGTGGTGTTCTTCCAGGTGTGCATGCGCCTCGTCGTGCACGTGATCGTGCGCGTGCGGGTGCGCGTGCGGGTGAGCGTGCGCGTGCGCATGGGCGAACGGAAGCCGCAGGCGCACCTCGCGCGCGAGCGCGCGGCCGCCGATGATCGTCACGACGATTCCCGACCCCAGCGTGAGCCACGGATACACTTGCTCGGGCACGATCCAGTGCGTCGCGGCGAGCACCACGAGTCCGAGCGCAAGCACGCCCGCGGTGTGCGCGACCGTCAGCGCGGCGGCGAGGATGAGCGCTTGGCGCGGCGTCGCCCGGGCCCCGACCAGCGACACCGCGAGCAGCGTCTTGCCGTGGCCGGGCTCGAGCGCGTGCAGCGCGCCAAGCGCGATCGCGATCAAGAGCGCGCCGATGACCACCAGCGGATCGCTCGCGCCTTTGGCGAGCACGTCGGAAAGCGCGTTGGAGCGCGCGAGCGGAGCGCTCGCCGCGGCACCATCGGCATCGGAATTGTCCGCGACCGCGTTCGCGTCGACCGTGATGTGTCCGGCGGCGTCGACGTTCGCGGCCAGCGCCGTGCGCGCGCGGGGCGAGCCGATGAGCGCGTTGGGATACGCACGCAGCTCAGCGGTGGGCTCGCGGGTCGTGCCGGTGACGACGTCTTTCCAGCCGAGCCGGCCGGGTTCGGTGCGGTCGCGGTACTCGATGCGATGTGCGCCGGCGCCGATCGCCGCGGCGTATGCCGCGGTGAAATAGAGCGTCGGCAAACCGCCCGCGCCGGGGCGCGCATGGATGGCGGAGCTCGCCGGCTGCAGCTCGGCGCTGCGCCCGTCGACCGTCAGGCTGAGCTGCGGCGCGATCGTTTGCGCATGCGCTTGCGCCCAGCGGTCGAGTGCGTCTTGCGACGGCGTGCCGTGCGCGTCGAGCGAGCGGTCCAGCGCGAACGCCGGGATCTCGGCGAGGTCGAGCACGTACCGCACGCGGACGGCGTCGCGCTCGACCGTGATGCGCGAAAGGTGGTTGACCGTGAAGTTTCCGAGCGGATGCGCCGCTGCCGGACGCGCGAACGCGAGCACGGCGGCGGCGACCACCACGCCGATCCGCAGCAGGCGTCGCATTGTCACCCTCTTCTGTGTCGATGGGAACTGACCGCTGAACGGGACGAACCGCGCAGCGGATTGCGACTATCTGCCCACCGGGGCGCCCGCATATCGCTGCAAAGCGCCCGCTCGGCCGCTGACTAGCCGCCGCCCGTGCCGCCCGGGATCATGATGGCGGACTCGATGTAGGAGCGCCACGCCGCGTCGGCCTGTTCGGCCGTCAACGCCTTGGAAAGGTCCGGGCCGGAGCCCTTCTTCATCATCATCGCGGGGTTCATCGTCTTGCAGACGATCGCGGTCTTCGCGTCGCCCATCATCATCGCGGTCGGCTTCTCGCCGGCGGCCGCCGGGCGGCAGACCATCGTCGCCATCTTCGCCGGCGCCTTGGCGGCCATCGCGTCGTGGCCGCCCATGGCGTCGTCCGCCAGGGCCAGACCCGGCATCGCGAGCGCCGCACACGCGAACGCCGCGGAGACCAAATTCTTCGTCACTCCTGCTCTCCTTCGGGATCGGACGCGTTGTGCGCCCCGGACCACCGTAGCGCAACGGGCGCAGCGGCGCGGTAAGCCTCCTTACGAAGTTCAGAAGGCGCGCTTGGTGTCGATGAGGATCGTGACGGGACCGTCGTTGACGAGCTCCACTGCCATGTTTGCGCCGAAGACGCCCGTCTCGACGTGCAGTCCGCGTTCGCGCAGCAACTCGGCGACGCGTTCGTAGAGGCGTTCGGCCTGTTCGCCGCGGGCCGCGGCGATGAACGACGGCCGCCGGCCTTTCCGCACGTCGCCGAGCAGCGTGAACTGCGACACGACGAGCACAGCGGCGCCCACATCGGCGAGCGCGAGGTTCATCGCGCCGTTCGCGTCGTCGAACACGCGCAAGCCGGCGATCTTGTGCGCGAGCGCGTCGGCATCAGCCTCCGTGTCGTCTACGGCGACCCCGACCAGCGCGACAAAGCCGCGCTCGACCGCACCGGCGATCTCGTCGCCGACGCGCACCGACGCCCGCGTGACGCGCTGAACGACCGCGCGCATCTATCGCGCTGCGGCGCGGGGCCGCACGCTCGTCACCAGACGGTCATCGCGCCGGCAAACAGCGCGGCGAGCTCTTCTTCTCCCACGCGGCGCGGTGCGTTCGCGAGCAGACGCTGCTGCGCGTATGCGCCGCCGACGAGCGCCGGGATGTCCGCGTGCGTGTAGCCCAGGGCGCGCAAGCCGTTCGGCATCGCGGTCGCGCGCATCAGCCGCGCGAGCGCCGCGGCGAGCGCGTCGCCGATTTCGTCGTCATGCTTGGTGCGCTCGGCGCCGAGGAGCATCGCGACGCGGCGGTGTTTCTCCGGCGCGGCGCTCGCCGTAAAGCGCGCGACCGACGGCGCGGAGACGATCACCGACATGCCGTGCGGCACCATCGCGTGGTCGGCGTCGTACTCCGGCGGAACGTAGCCGTGCACGAGCCCGGCGACCGCGTACGCCATGCCGTGCGGAACGTGCACGCCGGCGTTTCCGAACCCGATCCCAGCCAGCGTCGCGGCGTACATCACCGCTTCGCGCGCGTCGTCGTCGTGCGCGTCGTGCACCGCGCGCTCGAGGTTGTCGCCGAGCAGCCGCAGCGCTTCGGCGCAGGCGAGGTCGCTGTAGGGGTTCGAGCCTTGCGACAGCGGCCGCGCGAGCGGCGTCGCGGGGCGCGCGCGCTGCGTGTACGGCTTCGCGGTGAACGACTCCAGCGCGTGCGCGAGCACGTCGAACCCGCTCGACGCCACGACCATTCCGGGCAGCGTGCGCGTCACGTCGGGATCGACGATGCCGAGCACCGGACGCAGGCGGCGCGACGCGATCCCCGTCTTCACGGCGTGCGCCTCGAAGTCGAAGATCGCGATGCCGGTACACTCGCTGCCAGTGCCGGACGTGGTGGGACACGCGATGTGCGGCGCGAGCGGGCCGGGCACCGGCGCACCTTCCCCGAGCGGCGCGTTGACATAGCGCTCGAACGGCGCGGGATGCGTCGCGTACAGGTTCGCCGCTTTCGCGGTGTCGATCACCGAGCCGCCGCCGACGGACACGTAGCCGTCGACGCGCGCGTCGAGCGCGAACGCCGCCGCGTCGCGGAACGATCCGTCCGTCGGCTCGATCCGCACGCGGTCGAACTCCGCGAAGTCGACGCCCGCATCGCGCAGCGAGCGCCGCGCGCGCTCGACGAACTCCAGCCGCGCGAGGCGGCCGTCGGTGAACAATGCGATGCGGCGCAGGCCCATCGCCGCGGCCTCCGGGCCGACCTCCGCGATCGCACCGCGGCCGAACTTCACGCGGGGCGCCTCCACCTCGAGGACGGTCTCATGGTCGTGCGGGGCCGGCTGCATCGTGGGTGGAAGTCCCGCTCGTGGCCGAGCCTATCCTCTCGACGCGCGACGTCGTGAAAGTCTACGCGGGGTTCACCGCGCTCGACGGCGTGTCGCTGGACGTCACGGAAGGCACGATCCACGCGATCATCGGACCCAACGGCGCGGGCAAGACGACGTTCTTCAACGTCCTCTCCGGGTTCGCGCCGGCCACGCGCGGCAGCGTGCGGTTCGCCGGGACGGAGATCGCGCAGCTCGATCCGGCCGGCATCGCGCGCATGGGGATGGTGCGCAGCTTCCAGATCAACAGCATCTTCCCGCACCTCACCGTGCTCGACAACGTGAAGATCGCGCTCCAAGCACGGACACCGCTCTCCCGCCGTATCTTGGCGTCGCCTTCGATCACCGCGGTGCTCGACGATCCCGCGCGCGCCGCGCTCGATGCCGTCGGACTCGACGACGAGCGCACCCGCGTCGCCGCCAATCTGCCGTACGGCAAGAAGCGCTCGCTGGAGCTCGCGATCGCGCTCTCGCAAGATCCGCGCGTGCTGCTGCTCGACGAGCCGACGGCCGGAATGGGCGTCGAGGACATCGACCGCACCGTCGAGCTCATCAAGCGCATCGCGCCCGGCCGCACGATCGTGCTGGTGGAGCACAACTTGCGCGTCGTGGCGGATTTGTGCGACCGCGTCACGGTGATGCAGCGCGGCAAAGTGCTGGTGGAAGGCACGTATCACGACGTGCGCGCCGACCAGCGCGTCGTGACCGCATATCTGGGCGGAGGAACGCACTAGTGGGTTCGGCTGCTTCGCATCCGAGCCCCACGCAGTCGGCCTTCGGCCTATCTGCCCGCCGTCGCCCGGAGGGCTCCTAGGTGCTGGAGCTGCACGACGTTCACGCGTACTACGGTGAGTCGCACATTCTGCACGGGATGCGGTTGCGCGTCGAATCCGGCGAGGTCGCGACGCTGGTGGGCCGCAACGGCGTCGGCAAGACGACGACGCTGCGCACGATCATGGGCATCGTTGCGGCGCGCCGCGGGCACATTTCGCTGAACGGAAAACCGATCACCGGCTTGCCGTCCGACCGCATCGCGAAGCGCGGCCTCGGCTACGTCCCCGAAGAGCGCGGCATTCTCTCGACCCTGAGCGTGTACGAGAACCTCACCCTCGCGCCGGTTCTCGGCGACAAAGGCTGGAGCGTCGAGCGCGTGTTCGCGGAGTTCCCGATTCTCAAGGAACGCGCGAAGGCCGGCGGCACGACGCTCTCCGGCGGCGAGCAGCAGATGCTGGCGATCGCGCGCGTGCTGCGGTCGGGAGCGCGCACCGTGCTGCTCGACGAGCCCACCGAGGGCCTCGCGCCGGTGATCGTCGAGCGCATCGGCGAGCTGATCCGCAAGATGAAGGCAGACGGCATCACCGTGCTGCTGGTGGAGCAGAACGTCCGCTTCGCGACCGGCGTCGCGGACCGCCATCACGTCGTCGTGCATGGGCGCGTCGTCGAGACGCTCGAGAACGCGGAAGTGATCGCGCGCGAGAAAGAGCTCCTCGACCTGCTGGGCGTGTAGCACCGTGGAGAAGATCGCGATCACCGGTTCCGCCGGCACGATCGGCGCGCCGCTGTGCGCCGACTTGGCGCGCGATCACGACGTCGTGCGCATCGACCTGCATGGTGCGGACGTGATCGCGGACGTGCAAGACGTCGATGCGCTCGAGCGCGCGTTCGCCGGCTGCGAGACGGTGATCCACCTCGCCGGCGTGGTGAGCGTCGAAGCGTCGTGGGCTGACGTTTCGGGCCCGAACATCGGCGGCACGTACGCTGCGTTCGAAGCAGCACGGCGCGCGAGCGTGAAACGCGTGATCTTCGCGAGCTCGAACCACGCGGTGGGGATGCACGAGGTCGAGAACGCGCCGGCCATCTACGAGCCCGGATTCGGCCTCGTCGTGCGAACGGACACGTCGTACCGCCCCGACTCGCTGTACGGCGTCTGGAAAGCGTTCGGCGAAACGCTGGGACGCTACTACAGCGACAACCACGGCCTGCAAGTGACGTGCGTGCGCATCGGCTCGATCACCCCGCAAGACGACCCGCGCGACCCGACCGTCGCGCAGAGCTCGGGCTGGCTGCCGCTGAACGAAGCGCAAAAATTCGCGCGCTACGCGGCAACCTGGATGTCACAACGTGACTTCGCGCGCCTGGTCCGCGCGATCATGGCGCACGACGTCCCATACGCGGTGGTCTACGGCGTAGGCGACAACGCAACGCGCTTCTGGGACCTCGAACCAGGCCGAGCAATCTTCGGCTTCTGGCCGAAGGACGGCACGAAGTAATCTACCGCCCCTAGTCACAGGTGCGCGATAGCGACATCGCATTGGACCGCGCGGACTGCGAACGGCTTGTGACGCTGCACAGCCGAGCCCTCCGGCAAAGCGACACAACGGAAGAGCGCATCCCGTACACCGCAGACGACGCCGGTTACCTCGGTTCGCGCGGTTTCGACCGCAGCGCCAGCAGCTCGCCCACGATTCCGCGGCGGAACAGCAGCACGCACAGCGCGAAGATCGTGCCCATCACGATGTTCGTCTTGTCGCCGATCGGCGTCTTCGAGACGAAATAATCCAGCGACTCGAAGATGCCCGCGCCTACGATCGGGCCGAAGATCGTGCCGATTCCGCCGAGGATCGACATCATCACGACCTTGCCGCTGGTGTGCCAGTCGACGCCGTCCAGCCCCGATAGCCGGTTGCCGACCGCGAAGAGCACGCCTGCAAGCCCTGCCAGCGTGCCGGACAGCACGAACGCGATGAGCTTGTAGCGGTCCACCCGGAAGCCGAGCGCGATCGCGCGCTGCTCGTTCTCGCGCATGGCATTGAGCACCGCGCCGAACGGCGACCGCACCACGCGCACCACCAGATACGTCCCGAGCGCCGCGACGGCGAGCACCGCGTAGTAGAACGCGATGTCGTTCTCGAGCGGGATGCCGAACAGGTTGCCGCGCCCGCTCAACTGCACGCCGTTCTCGCCGCCGGTCCAGTCGCCGAGCTGGTACGCGAAGAAATACTGGAGTTGCGCGAGCGCGAGCGTGATCATCGCGAAGTAGATGCCTTGGCGCCGGATCGCGATCGCGCCGACGATCAGCGCGAGCAGCGCCGCGTACACCAGCGCCGCGAGCACGGCAAGCGGGAACGGCAAGTGCGCTTTCGCGATGAGGATCGTCGAGACGTATCCCGCACCGCCCCAGAAGATCGCGTGGCCGAACGACAGCAGTCCGGTGAAGCCGAGCAGCAGGTCGAACGCGACCGCGAACAGCGCGTACGCGACGATGTCGATCGCGAGCACCGGGTATACGAGCTTGGGCAGCACGAGCGCGATCAGCAAGATCACCGCCGCGACGATGGCGCCCCGGCGGCTGCCCAGCAGCGTGCTGGTCATTTCGCGGAAGCCGGCGTCCCGAACAAGCCGCTCGGACGAATCAGCAGCACGATGATCATGACCAGGAAGATCAGCGTGTCGTTGAACGCGGGGAACAGCACCGCACCGAGCGTCTGCAGCAGTCCGAGCCCGAAGCCGGTAACCACCGAGCCGCCGATCGAGCCGAGCCCGCCGATCACGACGATCGCGAACGTGTTGATGATGATCTTGTCACCCATCGTCGGCTCGACGTTCTGATTGGGCGCCGCGAGCACGCCGGCCAGCGCCGCGAGCGCGACGCCGGCGGCGAACGTGATCGAGACGAGCCGCTGCGTGTCGATCCCGAGCGCGCGCACCAGGATGGGCGCCTCGGTCGCCGCGCGAATGCGCGCCCCGACCGGGGTGCGCTCGAGCACGAACCAGACCACGATGCACACGAAGATTGCGACGCCGATGACGAACAGCCGGTACGTCGGGAACAGCGAGAAGCCGAGGTTCGTGACGCCTGACAGCGACGGCGGCGCCGCGTACGGCGACCCCAGCGCACCGGCCGCCAGCCGCATCGAGTCCTCGATGATCAGCACCAGCGCGAACGTGAACAACAAGCCGTAGAGCGGATCGAGCTTGTAGAGGCTGCGCAGGAACAGCACCTCGAGCAGCAGGCCGAACAGCCCGACCACGAGCGGCGCCACGATGAGCGCGGCGTAGAACGGCAGGTGGAACAGCTGCGCGCCGTAGTACGCCACGAACGCGCCGAGCATGAACATCGCGCCGTGCGCGAAGTTCACGATGCGCAGCATGCCGAAGATGACGCTCAGGCCCAGCGCCAACAGGGCGAAGTACGCCCCGTTGACGAGGCCGTTGAACGCCTGCGTGAGGAGGTAGTCCGGACTCAGGCTACCAGTCCTTCTTGCACACCGATTGGGACTCGGGGCGGAACGCACGGCCCGGCGGGATCGTCTGCACGACCTTGAACCACGCGTGCGGCTCCTTCACTTGCTCTTTGGGCAGCACGTCGACCACGTACATCTCGTGGATGACGCGGTGGTCGCGCCCGCGCCACTCGCCGCCTTTGGCGTAGAAGTCGGTGAACTGCCGGTTGTCGAGATAGCCTTGAACTTTGTCGGCTTCCGTCGTGCCGACGGCCTTGACGGCGTTGAGCCACTGCGTCGTCGCCGAGTAGTCCGACGCCTGGATGTCGGTGGGGCGCAGGCCGTGCATGCGCTTCGCGTACTTGTCGGCCCACTTGCGCGACTCCGGGTCGCGGTTCCAGTACCACGACGTGGTGATGCGCGAGCCGGCGAACACGTCGGGCAGCGCGTCGACGTCGCTCAGGAACAGCAGGCCGACCGCGACCTTCATCACCTTGTCGACGCCGAACTGCTTCACTTGCTTCATCGAGTTCACGGTGTCGGCGCCGGCGTTGAACAGCCCGAGCACTTGCGCGCCGGAGTTCTTCGCCGAGAGCAGGTACGACGAGAAGTCCGTCGTCGGCCCGAAGGGGTAGAGGTCGGCTTTTTGGATCTTGGCGTCCTTGCGCGCGATCGCGGCGCCGAAGTCCGCGAGCATCTGCGTGCCGAACGCGTAGTTCGGCACGAGCGCGTACCACGTCTTGCCGTTGGACTGCGCGGCGATGTTCGCGCCGGTCGACGCGGCGAGCGCGTAGGTGTCGTACGCGTAGTGATACGTGTAGCGGTTGCAGCTCGCGCCGGTCAGCGCCGACGACGCGCCGCCGGTGACGATGGCGAGCTTCTTCTTGTCCTTCGCGACGCTGGCAACCGCGAGCGCGACCGCGGAGTTCGTCATGTCGAGCGCGAGCTCGGCACCGCCGTCGTACGCCTCGCGCGCCTTGATCGAGGCGTCGTTGGGGTTGTTGCGGTGATCGATGGCGACGACCTCGACCGTGCGGCCGAGGACCTTCCCGCCGAAGTCCTCGACGGCCATCTTGGTCGCCTCGACGGCGCCCGGCCCGGCGAGCGCGGCGTACACGCCGGACATATCGGTGATCACGGCGATCTTGACGGGGCCGCTATCCGCGGCGTTCGCAGGCGGAGCCGTGAACGACGAACACAGCAGCGCGAGTGCCAGCGCTGCCGGGAGTGAACGGGAAACGCGCATCAGACCTACCTTGCTATGAGGGCCGGTGACGAAGTTGCCCGGACGTTACTCATCGCGGTCGCCGTTCCTCCGGAGCGGCTGGTGCGCGTCTTACGGCGAGCGGAACGTCTTGGTTTCGAGCAGCATCCCGGGCCGCAGCACGAGCGTCACGTCGCCCGGCGCAAGACGCGCGGGCTCGTCCGCCCGCAGCGCGCGCGGCAGCGTCCCCGTGTCGACGGCGATCGTCGCGTTGGGCGGTACGGGCTGTTTCGCAAACACGAACGTTCCGTCGGCCGACGTCTCGGTCGCCGGGCCGCCCGGCGCGATGGTGATTCCGATGCCGGCGAGCGTGAAGTCCGGCGGCATGGCGGCGGCGCGATCGAGCACGACGCGGCCCGTGACGACCCGCTCCGGCCACAGCACGAGCGCGACGCTGTCGCCCGCCGCTTCGACGTTCGCGGCGACGTCGACCGAGCCGGCGTCCCCGCTGACCGTCTCGACGGCGAACGTGTGCGCGCCGTGGGTCACGTCCACCGTCGTCGTCGCGCCGTCGAAGCGCGACACGGGGACGCCGTCGACGAACAGGCGCAGCGGCTGCGGTGCGAACGCGGAGTCCACCCGCACGACGGCGCGCAGCGTCGGCACGCCCTTGGGCCGCCGCGCCGCGATGCCGACTGCCAGCGCGAGGTGCAGCCGCGACGAATTCGCGCCGCCCGGACGCGTCGTCGCTTCGAGGCGCAGCGCGCTGCTCACGGGGATCGACAGCCCCGCGATCGGGCCCCAGCGGCCGCCCGGCGCGCCGAACCCCGCAATGAGGCCGATCCCCGGATGCACGGTGCGCAGCTCGACCGAGGCGTCCCGCACGCCCACCGAGCTGGTGAGGTTCGCCTCGATCGTCGCGCGGGCCAGCCGGACCGACGCGGTCGCGCCGCTGGAGCGCTGCGGTCCCGGGACGGTATAGACCTGGGCGAAGACGCCGCCGGACTGGTACGCCAGGCCCGCGGTCACGTCGTGCGCGGTCGCCGACAGCGTCGCGACGAGGTCCCGCCCGCGCGTCGTGAAGGCCGCGAACGGCTGGACCGGCCGGTCGGGACCGGTCACCAAGCCGCCGGCGATCGTCGTCTGCGAGCTCAGCTCGCGCCCGATATCGATGCTGACGGGAGCGTCGTCGGCGGAGAGGCGCAGGCCCGGCGTCGCGAACGCGACGGACGACTCCACGAAGGTGCGGCCGCGCGTGCGGGCGGCGAAGCCTCCGCCGATGCCGCGGTCGCTCAGCACGACCTCGCGCGAGAAGTCGCCCCACGCTTCGTGTTCCACCCGAATCCGGCGAAAGATCGTACGGTCGTACGCGCCGTCACGCAGCAGCGTCACGAGCACGTCCGCGCCTGCTCCGGTGCCGGCGCCCATTACGACGCCCGCCTCGGAGCGGCCGTCGGACAGCCGCCGCCCGGCGAAATAGTCGCGCCGCGAGCCGGCGTCGTACAGGTCGACGCCGTTTTCGATCGTGCCGCGCAGGACGAGCCCGCCCAGCGGGTCGGCGAACGCGCCCAGCTGGACGTTGCGGTCCTTCGTTCCGATCGTCACCGTCCCGGTGGGCATCCCCAAGCCGTTGATCCCGGTCGCCCCGATCGAGGTGCTGACGTTGCCGCCGTGGGTGTCGCCGGCGAACGTCAGGACGCTCGTGCCCGCGCTGCGGTCGAGCGAGAGCAGGACGAGGCCCGCGCTCGCACTGGAGGCCGTGGCGGCCATCGACGTGCTCGCCGCGCTGCGGGGCGTCGGCTTCGGGCGCGGGGAAGGCGGCGCGGCGAGCTCTGCGAAACGCGGTGCGCTGCCGAGCTGCACGGGGCGCGCCAGCGCGACGGTCGTGCCCGCGACCACGGCGGCGAGGCCGAGCAGCCGAGCCGCGTCGCGCGCGCGCACGTAAAGGCGGCCGCTCCTGTCGACCGGCGCCTCCGCGAGGATCAGGTCGGGGCGGTCTTCCCGGCGCACGATGCGCGAGCCGATGCGCAGCAGGGCGGTACCGTCGTCACCGCGCAGGCGCACGCCGCCTTGCAGGCGTTCCACTTCCCCGCCCATCGCCAGGGCGAGCGGCTCGAGCGCGAGCAGCGGCTCCGACGGGCCGCGGTCCAGCCCGATCCGGCCCAGCGACGCGCCGTCGAGCGTGACCTGGGCCCCCGCCGAAGGGGGCTGCGCCGACGCGGTGCGGGGAATTCCGGCCGCGACGGTCGCCGCGATGAGCAGCGCGCCGGTCAGTGCCCGCACCTGCACCTTACGGTGCGTTCGCGACGACGGTCAGCGAGCTGGAGGCGTACGTGTCGGCGGTGAACGCCGAAGCCGAGGCAGCGGTGTCGTCGAGGTACAGCGTGACGGTGAACCGGACGGTGCCATTCGCGAACGTCGCGAGCTGCCCGCACGACACGGCACTCGCGCCCAGGCGGACGAGCCCCAATGACGTGAAGATCCCGTTGGTGTCCGACGTCGCCGTGCAGATCGCGCTGAACGCCGCCGGGGGAATCTTGTTCGTCGACGTGCCCTGGATCGCCGGCGCCGTGAGCGTCACCGAGCCGTGGGTCGAGCTCGTCGACGCGGTGAGCGCGAACCCGTAGCTTTGGCTGCCGGCGAGCTGCGGGTCGCTAATGTCGTTGACCGCATAGGTGATGCTGCCCGTGCTCGTCTTCGTGAACGACGAGATGAAGCCGGCCGCGTCCGCGGGCCGCGGCGCCGCGGCCGCAACCGCGAACACCAGGACGAGGGCGAGCCGAGCGGCGTTCATCGGACGGTGAAATCCGTGGTCCCTTGGACGAGCGTCGCCCCGCCGTAGTCCACGGTGAGCTGCAGCGCGTACGTCCCGCGCGGGAGCCCGGAGAGCGTGCGGGCGTACGACCGCGGCTGACCGGCGAGGATCGCGGGGGACGTGTCCTCGAGCGACTGCACGACGCGGCCGCTCTGAGCGAGCTGCATCCGGATCTGCGGGCGGGCGTACGTGCCGCCGTCGTTGACCAGCCGCGCCGCGACGCGAACCGCTCCGCCGCCGGCGTCCACCACGCGCAGCAAGGTCAGCGCCACATGGCGATTCGGCGCGCCGACCGTCTCGTAGGTGAGGATGTTGGCGCCGACGCCGAAGGTGGTGGCCGACGGCGACCCGGCGGGAACGGCGCGGACGAAGTAGCCGGCCCAATAGTCGCGCGGCTTGCCGGAGAACCCCGGCGGCAGGACCAGCGAAAGCACCATCTCGCGCGTCTCGCCCGGCGCGAGCGCGAACTCGCTGCCGGACAGGCGCAGATACGGTCCGAGCGACGATCCGCCTTGGGCGCCCGGCCGCTCGGTCACCACGGTCCCGTCGACGGTGGGGTGCCAGTCGATCGGCGCGACGGCGACGGCAGCCTTCAGGATGCCGACGTTCTTCACGACGACCCGCGTGCTCGCTTGGCCGCCCGGCCCGATCGCGAACTGGACGATCAGCGGCTCGACCGAGATCTGTAGTCCGGGCGGCGAGCCGGCCGAAGCGGCGCTTCCGGCTGGGACGCCCATCGCGGCGGTCGCGCTGGTCCCGGCGCCTGCGCCGGCGGTCGTGGCGACCGCAAGCGCGAGCGCAAAGGCGGCAGTGCCGGTGGCGCGCACCGGTCTAGTTCGCGGTCGCCGTGGCGGTGAAGGCCCCATTGGTGTAGGTATCGGCCGGAACTTCGGACGCGTCGATGGAGAGGCTGGCGATCAGGCTGTAGGCCGACACGATCGTGCCGGTCCACGTCTGGCAGTTGACGGCGGTCGTCGACAGCGCGCTGTTCGTCGCCAGCGTTCCCGGCGTGCCCGCGTAAACCGGTGAGCCCGTCGTTCCGCCGGTGCACGTCATCGTGAGCGCCGAGGGGGCGATGGACGCGCCGCCCGAGCCGGTGATCGCCGCGCCCGTGACGGAGACGGACGCGCCGCCGGTGTTGACCTTCGTGCTGCGGAACGTGCCCGCGATGGTCGCCGTGTTGGAGCAGGCGACGATGCCGCTCACCGACGCGCCGACGGCGCAGAGGATGTTCGAGCCGGAGCTGTAGCTCACGCCGATCGTCGCTTGCGTCGCGGCGGTCACGGCGACCGTGACGGTGGCGGTGCTCGAGGCGGCGTAGGCAGGCGCGGCGGCGAGCATCGTTCCGGCGAGGACGGCCGAGGCTGCGATGCGGGCGATTCGGGTGGTCATGATACTCCTTGTGTCGCCGCGATCCCGGGTCGCGGCAGTGCTGACGGGACTAAAGTCCTTATGGTTCATGAGTCTGATCGTCTATACGGCGTAGGACTCATGATGGATGCGCCCATTTGGTCCTTTGGCGTTAAGGTTCCGGGCGCTGCGCGTTAACTGGGCCCGAATCGGGTCGCTGAGCTGCGACGTTTGCGGGAACGGTACGACGAATGTCTCGACCGATCGAAGATTACGCGCTCATCGGCGACACGCGCACCGCCGCGCTCGTCTGCCGCGACGGCTCCATCGATTGGCTGTGTTTGCCGCGCTTCGACTCGGCCGCGTGCTTCGCGAAGCTCGTCGGCGAGGAAGAGAACGGCACATGGGCTCTCGCGCCGCACGGTGATGCGCGCGTCGTCGCGCGCAGGTACCGCGAGGACAGCATGGTCCTCGAGACGATCTGGGAATGCGACGACGGCGCACGAGTCCGCGTGGTCGACGCGATGCTGGTCGGCAGCGACGTGCCGCGGCTCGTGCGCATGGCGGTCGGCGAGCAAGGCCGCGTCGCGATGCGCTCGCGGATCCGCATTCGGTTCGACTACGGGCGGGTGGTGCCGTGGGTCCACCGCTCGTCGGGAACGGTCGTCGCCTGCGCGGGACCCGACGCGGCCGCGCTGTACGCCGACGTGCCGCTCGTGGGCGACGACCTCTCGACCGTGGCTCAGTTCGAGGTCGGTCCCGGCGACCGGGTGGGCTTCGAGCTCGCCTACTATCCGTCGTACGAGCAGCAGCCGGGGCCGTCCGAGGTGCTCTCCGCGCTGCGCCGGACCGACGCCTATTGGCGTGAGTGGGCGCGGACGTGCCGTTACGACGGGCCGTGGCGCGAGATGGTCGTGCGTTCGCTGCTCACGCTCAAAGCGCTGACCGACGCGACGACCGGCGCGGTGCTCGCCGCGCCGACGACGTCGCTGCCCGAGCAGATCGGCGGCGTGCGCAACTGGGACTATCGTTACTGCTGGCTGCGCGACGCGACGTTCGTGCTCGTCGCGCTGCTGAACGCCGGCTTCGAGGAAGAGGCGTTCGCGTGGCGCGGCTGGCTGCTGCGCGCCGTCGCCGGCAATCCGGAGGACCTCCAGATTCTCTACGG